>MGXG01000008.1 GCA_001801285.1 Gammaproteobacteria bacterium GWE2_37_16 | reverse complement strand
CACGTTAGTCAATTTCGCCAAATGCATAGGTCCACTATCGTGCGTGATAAAAAGATTACTCGCAAAAAATAATGATACCAAATCCAATAATGATGTTTGCCCAACAAGATCAATTACTTCTAGGTTAAGAAATTTATAACATAACCATTTATCTTCTTTTCCACCAATTAATACGACCTGATGGCCACAAGCAATTAGCTTTCCCGCTAAATTGATATAATTTTGTATTGACCAACGCCTCAAGCTATCATCTCGTAAAATATTTTTTGCACCACCAGGGGCGAGAACAATGATTGGTTTTCTAAATTCACTTTTTCTAGAAATCTTTTGTTGCAATACGCTCGGCAATGAGATTTCTAATTTAGGTAATCGCGTTGATAACATTTGAAAATTATCAACATCGGTAAATAAACGCAAGTACTCATCACCATGATATCTTTCTGCAATTGGTATACAACGTCCTGTTTTACGAAAAATTCTTTTTTCTCCTGTCCATATAGGAAAAACAAGTAATCTATATCTAAAATCAGTATGCCCAATAAAAACTAAATCAAATTTACGCAAAAATAAACGCTTCCATATTTTAAATAATTCTATGCTTTTTTTGAAAAAATTCCCCTTAAGCAGATTACTTTCGTTCACTATTATTAACTCATCAGCAGCATTAGTTGCCTTAATAATTGGAGCAACTACCTTGCCACATACCCAGGTAATGGTGGCTTGAGGGTGTTTTTCACGAATATAGGTACTCACACCCAAAGACATGACCACATCACCTATGGCGGATATTTTAACAATTATAATTTTCACATTATCTCTCTTATATTTTCCCAACTCCACGCCGCTCATAGAGGTTGATTAATAAATCAATAAAATATCTAAAAAACACATTACCACACACAAAACCCACTATAGCAAAATTTATTTTCTGCCTAAACGTATAACAACAATTTTGTTTAACAAAATTATACAAATAATCATCTGTACCCATTTTAATCAAAACCAGCCTTTTTATCATGCAATAATAATTTGTACAGATTTGCATATGTTTCAATAAAATTATTCTCCTAACTAAATCAGCAGAAAAAATCTGATCAATAACATCTCTAAAATCAAACAAATCACAAAAAACTCTTTTTATACGATCATTCCTTGAAAAAGAAAAATTACCTCCTCTGTAAAAGACCAAATTTTTATTTAAACAAAATAATTGGCAATTATCATATTCTTTAAAGAATGATAAAAACACATAAGAATGTATCCAAGGACTATTAAAAACCCAAGCATCTTTTATTTTATCAACTACCCCATCCCATTTTTCCTTCTTAAATAAGACTATACTAATATAAGTAAAGAATTTTTCACCACACGGCTTTTCACAATATTTTATAAATTGGGACACATCAGAAAGATTAAAAATAATATTTTTTGAAGGATGAGTATACGATAAATATGAAGAAAAATCTGAAACCTGTGATTTCACTAAATTTAAATCACATTTAATAGAACCACCCATCATCATATCAACATCATTAGATTGCAAAATATCCAAACAATTTTTTATAGCATCACTAACTAAAACATCATCACTACCAACTATCCAGCAATAATCTCCCTTGGCAATTTCAACTACTTTTAGACAATTTCTGCCATAACCAACATTTTGCTGCCAACGAAAATATCTAATGTTTTTATACTGTTTTTGGTATTTTTCAACAATCTGATAAGTGTTATCTTCAGAGCCATTATCGCTAATACAAACTTCCCAAAAAAAATTCTCGTTAACTTGACTAACAATACTATCCAACAATGCCGGCAAATATTTAGCTCTGTTATGAGTTGGAATACAAATAGACAGTTTGGGTTTCATGTTTTTCTCCTATTAGGAAGTAACGAATAATAATAACATGGCAAAATCCAAGCCGCCGTAACTAGAAAACATAACAAAAATCCAAAAACTATACCTTCTATACCAAACTTAGTTCCAAAATAGTAAAGAAAAACAATACTAATTGCTGCCTGTATTGGCACAGTAGCTGCAATAAAAGTTATTTTATTTCTACTTAATATTGCCATATTATACGTATCAACCCAAACCCTAATACTATAGTAAATGCCAAACAATATAATTATCAAACTAGAAACCATAAGTTGAGCACCCGCAAAAAAACCAATAACAAATTTCTTCATTGTAAGTATTACCAAAGTTGCCAATAAAATATATCCCATACCAATAAAAATATTTCTCAACAACATTTTATTTACCTTACTAATTGCAGCGGGATCATCCATAACTGCTGCCTCAGCCATAACAGGCCATAAAGCAGTCAAAATAGTGCTATACCCAAAAGATATAAACAAATAAATTTTATTAAAAACGTTATAAATAATTATATCATTTGCGCTCACAATTTGAGACATAATTATATAATCTATCCCCAAAACAAATGCCGCCCCAATCGTATTGACATTGTATCGCCAAGCAAATGATAATATTTTACAAAAACGTTTAAAATCAGCAACAGCAGCCCACTTAGAAAGTGGAACCACATGCAAAAAAGCTGCTAAAGCTGCAAGTGTTTGTGGAGCAATCCACCCTAAAGAAATCCACAATAACTTATAAGGAACATCTAAAAAAATCAAAAATAGAACAACAATCAAAGCACCAACTATCCCAATGGTTTGATAAATATAAGCCCAATACCCTCTCTGCTCAGCAAAAAAAATCTTAAAAGCAACACTAAAAAGAACCATCAAAATATATAAATTACCAACCACAGCCAATAAATAATATGGCGCCTGACTTGGTATCTTACGTAACAAAAGATCCTGCAAAAAAAACGCTCCACAAGAAAATACAAAAACCTCCAAAATACCAATTAAAACAATAAAAAGCGCAATACTACGCAGAAATTCTTTTACATTTTCACCAACAACTCTTAACCGAGAAATTTCATTTTGAATACTTGGACCCAAACCAAAATCACCTAAATTATACCACATCATCATGCCTGTAATAATAGCAAATACAGCATAATTATTGTTCCCTAGGGCACGAATAATTACCGGGATAGAAATAATTTGTATCGCAGCGGTAATAATGCGGTTTAGCCAACCGATTGAGGCAACAAAGAGATGATGGGGTATTTTCTTAAAAATTGAACAGTGTTTCATTTTAAAACCAAAAAATCAAAATATTACAACGTAAAATAATTTTTTTATATTTCGCTTGTCTTAATATATTGTTTTTAAATTACCCTCAAAATTCACTAAAGGGGGTAGTGGTTTTTCTTAATGAATACCACATTACAGGACATTCTAATTTGCTATGACCATTAGTTATTGACAAATTATGATTATACAAAAAACCCCTATATACAAACCCCTCTTGATAATCAAAACAACTTTTCACCCCAACCATCCCTGCTAACAATTCAGAATCTGTACCTATTGTATTGATTTCAAAAAAACCATTGCTATGAAAAATACGCCTTATCACCCTATCTAAAACAGGGACAACCACATTATCAATGAAAAAATTATTTGTATTAACCATATCGCTGCCCTGATCACTATCCAGCCGCAATAAACTCGTATTACTATAACAAAAATATAGCTTTTTACGCTGCTCTAACGGTTGTGATGGAATTAATGGAGCACCATCAAAAGAAATAAAAAGCTTGTTTGTCCCTTGCTGCAAATAGCAATCAAACACAAAAGTATTACAAAAAAAATCTGATGATTTCTCTTTAGATGATGGACAACGATACATTTGATTTAAATCGGCAATAGTCACAAAAAAACAACCTGGGAAATTACTTGCAAGTGTAAAACTTACGCGATATTTACCAGCTTGGTTACAATTTAAAATAAATACTGTAGCATTGTGACTCGTTGCCCAACACCAACGAGACGATGATCCATCATCATGCAGGGGCTCATCAAACGAAAAACCATTCGAATATATATTATAAAAATTTTCCTGCTTAACAAACAATGGTAAAATAACCCACTCAAATGTTGCCAAACTAATTTGGTTAATAATCTTTGGTTGAGAAAGTATCCATTGGGCAAGGAAAGGATTTAAAAAAATAGTAACACTTCTCAAAATAAGATAATCACCAAGATCATTAAATGGAACATAAGCAATATCTTTTTTTTCCGCCGCAGAATAATGATCAACTTTTTCATCGCTGAATAATGGGAAAATCACATTAACCTTAAGCCTAGGCTCGTGCTTTAAAATACAAGTACGCAACGTGGCCGCTTGACGACCTATAATATTTAAAGGCAAAGCTATATCTATTTGTCGTAAAAATTTATCTATAGAGAAATTACTTAATAACTGCTCCTCAATTTTATGATATAAAACTTGGTTTACAAGGTTAGTCATCATTAGCTTCCCTATTAACTCTGAGTAAATCTTCAGGTGTATCCACCTCCCAACATTTAATAATATAAGCAGGCAAAGGTAATTGGTGTTCTAATCGCTGGTAAATAAAAGTTTTTTCATTTTTTATCGTTTCTGGTTGGATAAAACTAATACCAGGCCATTCAAATGGTGTAGCCGGATGACGCCTAAATTGCATAATATTTAAAATATTTTGATCATCTGTTGGATCTGCAACAGCATATACAGCATCGCTAGTAGCCGCACGGCAAATAGTAGTTAATGGGGCGGTGTGATGTTTACAGTATTGTAAAAAATTTTTAAAACTAACCGCCTCAGGAATCACATCTCCATCAATAATTAATACCGCTTCTTTTAATCTTTTTACTCCCAAAAAAAGACTTTGTAGCGTGGTGGTGGTTGCATATTGATGATTACAAACAAAAATAGCATCAGGGCGAATTTTCTTCACATGCAGAATCACCTCTTCCCTCATGAAGCCAACCACAATACGCACATCTTCAATATCTTCGAGCAAAGCAAGTTGATAATCAATAATACATTTGTTAGCAACTGGTACTAAACATTTCGGAATATTCATCCCTAAACGAGAACCTATACCAGCAGCCGTAATTACAACGTGTTTAATAGCTGACATAAACCCTTCCCATTTGTTACAACATAATGCGACATATCAAGCAAACTGCCCACGGGATTATGTACCCCAGCATATGCAATACCTATGTCTGCTTCTTCAAACATAGGTACATCATTCATACTATCACCAATGGTAATTATATAATCAAAATTTTCTCGAATTGAACGCACCGCTTCACCTTTATTTAAAATTTGAGAAAGACGAATGAATTTATTATCCTGATGCTCAGCCTTGGATGTATAAAATTGACACCCAAGCTGTTGCGCAAGTGGCGCCACCCAAATATCAAGATTTCCCGTAATAATAAAGCATTGCTTCAAATGAGTCGCGATAAAATTAGTAATGTCTGCATCTAGTACAACATGACTTATGATTTTTTGTACTTTGGTAATAGGAATATCAGAAAATAATTTACAGCGCAGCCGAAAGGATTTCTCAAAAGGAATTATTCCTTTTAGCGTCGCTTCCGTTAACAATTGAATCTCTTCAAATAAATCAACCTCTTGAGCTATCTTTGGCAATATTTCCTGCAAAGTAACAGTACCATCAAGATCAAAACAATAAGCTATCTTACCTTTCATAAAACTCTATCTTTCTTTAATTCAAGAATAAAAAAATGTTGTTGTGTCTCTTGTCTATTACATAAATCCACCGAGTATAAAGGCTGAGAATGAGTCAACTCAAAACCAATCGGACATAGAATATCTTTAAAAAATTTCTCATATTCTAAAGATGTACGGTAAATAGCACTATAATTCTCTTGCAGTTCTTCCGAGAAAAATTCATCAAGAGTTAGACGTTGCTCAATACCTGTGGGCTCACGAATATAAATAATAGTTCCATCATGTGAGAATTCTACAAGTTTATGAAGAAGAGAAATTATATTCTCATCATTTAAATACACCATAACACCGGCTATAATTATCAAATCGAAAGGCGCTGAGATTGCGACATTATTTACATTAATTTCATCGACTGATAACAGCTGAAAAAAAAAGTTACGTTGGTCATAACCAGACGCATTAAATATGCTTTGTGCTGCTTGAACATAATTCAAACAAAAATCAACACCTAAATATGCCCCAACCTTGTCTGCAAGAAAACATCCCCATCTCCCAGTTCCACAACCGATATCAAGCACACGAGTTGCGGAAGAAAGGCCTAAATAAGGCAACACTACTTGTTTCTCATATTCATCTCGCTTAAGAGCCAATTCACTGTTTTGGTACATCGTCACTGAAAGCAAACCTACCTCATCAATTTTGCTGCTTCTTTTTTTAAAAAACTCTTTAACTTTATCTTTTTTTAAATCTGTTTTGGCAGCATAAATCCTACTCATTTAAGCACCATCCTGTTTTCAAAACAAGTCATGATACTCTCTCGTGCTTTAACAAAATCAAAGTAACTTATACTAGGAATATTGTTTAGAATAGAACCCCTATCTAAAATAGCAGCAGCTGAGGGGGAATCTACATACATTATATTTTCAAAATATTCCAATTCCTTTTCAGGACTTTTATAATCTAAAATATCGCTTTTGATATAAACAACTTTCTTACCTAACCCAGAAGCCTCAACATTTACAGAAGATAAAGCTTGAGTAAACATCACTTCGTTTTCTTTCATAACATCTATTGAATTAGCATTACTTGGATAAACCTTAACTTCACGTTGACGCAAAAAATCTTCAAATAAATCATTATCATGCCATAATGGCATTTTGACTGCGATACCAGCATCAAATAAAGGTTTATATTCCTGATAAAAAAAATCCATTCCAGCATTTAGATAATATTGATAAGCGCCTGTAAAAAAAACGGCTCTACTGGGATTAAAAGAATCTGGCATAACTCTAGCATGACCAGACACACATTTAATCCATCCTACATTAATAACTGGTAAATATTTTTCCAAGTATTGCAAATTTGGTAGCGGTGAAAGAAAAAGATCAAATAATGGCAAATAAGGCATTTCTTCTTCTTTAATGGGATCTTTAAGATCATGGGGGTAATAAACAGAAACAACTGGTCTCAGCGTAGATATTACCTGCAATACACTAATCATTTTACGATGTGTTTTATAGTAAAAAAAGTTTCTATCATCATATAAAAAATGGGCTGATGTAACAAAAATAATAGGTTTTCCACATATTTTCTTTAATTCACCCACCACATTTGGATGTGTTAACATATCAACTTCAACACAATTATCTCCTAATCCACACATGTATCGATACAAAGAATGTAGTGAATATTCTGACCCATAGCCAAAAAAAAGAATAAGTGGTTTAGAAGAATTTATCATAGTTTTTGTTATACCGCATGAAATTATACTGTATTCTAAACTCTATTACACAAAAAAAACCTGACTTAGAACCTGTTTATAATCTTCTCAGCAATAGCGCGGCAAAAGCTAAAACAACCATCTGCGTGTTAGCATTAATTTTTCTTTCGCATTTTCCCCATAACCTACAACATTTTTCAAGCCATGCAAATAAATGTCCCTCTACCCAATGTATTCGGCAATACAACAAATTTATGTAACTCATGGAGGTTTACAACACCAACGCTAGCATCCGGTATTTTTTCAATTTCTGCAGCAGCAAACTACGATTTTAAAATAACTAAAAGCTATTGCTTTGCCAATTTTCGCATAAAATTAAATCTCTTTCGTCGCCATAATATCATATATAGCACGAGTAGCCAAAGCACCCAATACCCAATGTAAATAAAGAAAAACATCTGTAACAAATAACTTCTAGCATAGATCTTAACATCATACTCACCAGCTGAAAAATCATGATAATAAAGATCATTATCAGTGGCAAATGGAACAACTACATTATTGATACTGAGTCTCCAGTAAGAATTTTTCCAAAACGGCAAAACTAATCTCGTCTTAGTATCAGTAACTTTGAGATGCAAAGTTATCTCTTGCTGTTTAGCAACAAAATTTATTACCTGTGGTTCAGATGTTGTATGTAGAACCTGTATATAACCATTATCAAATACTTTTTTAGCAAAAGCAGAATTATAAAGAGAAAATTCCGGCTTTAATTTTGCCACAACATCACCACTACGTAATGTTATATGTATAGATGGAACAATATATTTATCAATTATCTCTTTATATTTTTTATAAGCCTTGGCATTATAAATTATGTACTGACAACCCGTTAGACGCAACCACCTCCAATCGAAATTACCAAAAGTTGAAATATATTTACTATATTCTCGTTCAACAGATAAATGCATATCGTAGCCCATATAATTTGATAACTTAATATCCTTTTGGACTACCCATGGTAAATTTCTCGGAATATATGTTTCATTGATTACATCACTGATATTTTCGTATTTAATGATGTTTTTATTAGAATATGACCGTATAAAACCCAAGAAACTATCAAGCTCATCTTTACTATCCCAAATGATCGGATTGGGCAAAGTAGCCTTTAAAGCTTCTTGATATTGATAAAAATAAGTTAAACTCATGATAAAAACCAAAAAAATAGTTATTACTTTACTAGCATTCTTATCAAAAATTAAAAATGATATCAATAGAAGAGTAAGTAACATAAGCTCTATTACTAAAAATTGTGAGAAACCAAAAATTGTGGTTGCCACCGAAAGATTATAATTTAATTCTATACATACAAAACCCGTTAATAAAAAACTAATTAAAATGGTCATTTTAATTAGTTTCTGTGGATGATTTCGCAGTATATATTCTAATGCTATAACAACAAATAAACTAAAAAACAAATTGGTTAAAATTAAATACCTTTGATATATATGCATTTCTCCAATATAGGGAGCAACATAATAAAATAAATCAGAAATTCTTAAATATTCACCAAAAATTATTAAAAACGACATTACATATAGAGTAAATGCCATTTTAAATAACATTAATTCCCGCTTCTCGAGTGCCCTTTTCCTGTCGAAAGAAAAAACAAATAACAGTAAGATAACAAGAGGAATAAAACCAAAAAAAATAGTTGATTCCACCGGTTTGAGCATATGACCAAAAAAAGGAAAGACACCGGCTATAATATCAGAAGGAAGCACAGCTAGTTGATGGGCAGAAAAAAATAAACCATGTGGTGTTGTTCCAAAACTACCCAAATGAATTTTGATTGCTAAGTATAATGGTGCTACTACCATACAAGCAATTACACTAGGCATAAACATTTTAATTATTCGCTTATTATTTAATATAATATCAGATAGAAAATAAAAATAACACAATGAAAAAATAGCGGCTAAAACTAATGCCATTAGCGACATTGGAATATAACCTGATAATAAATTGATAACAAAGATTGACGAAAGTAAAAAAAGTTTACTATAACTTAAATTATCCTCCCCAGAAATCAAAAATATATAAAGCATAATAGGAAAAAGCAACGCTACAAATACAAAACTCATGCATCCATATGCATTACACATTGATATAGAAAAAACATACAAAACACCAAATAATAGAGCGTATAATTTATCGATTTTAAAAAATCTACCAGCAAGTAGTTGGCAAAAGAATAACGCAAAAAAACCATGTAAAAAAGTTACGACATCCATCAGGTAATTTAAACTTTTAAAACTAAACTTAAAGCAGGTAAATAAAAGTAAAAATACAGGAGAATACATTAAAAAATTTGGGCGTAAAGAAAAAATAGTAGCTCCGCTAGAAGTTAACAAATCAACTCCTGAGAAAAAATAATGTTGATGTGCCAACAAATAAACTTGGTACAATCCGGGGTAGCTAGCAGAAACATTATCAAGCCCCGGTTGTCCATACTTAAAAAACACCAGTAAAAATAAAATATTTAATATAAAGCTACTCGTAATAATAAAAACGTGTTTTTTCAGACAATTTTTCACTTTTTCATTCATGAAAACAAACCTCATATATTAATTTCCCATCAATCAAAAATTGCTTTTCATAAGAACATCATATTTCTTAATGGTATCTTCCATCTCTCCCGAACAAAAAGTTTTCCCGAAATCTAAACAAATTCCATATTTACAAAGTTTTGCTACAGATTCCATTGAATGAGATACAATTACCAAAGTCCCACCTTTCTTACAATACTCCTTAAGATAATCAAAACATTTTTGCTGAAAATGTGCGTCACCTACAGCCAATACCTCATCAATCAATAGTACATCAGCATCATAATGAATGATTGTCGAAAAACCAAGGCGAGCGATCATACCTGAAGAATAAGTACGTATTGGACTGTCTAGAGCATTACCAAGCTCAGAAAACCTAACAATAGAATCATATTTTTCTTCGATTTTCCTCCTGCGCATCCCTAATATTGATCCATACAAAAAAACATTATCCCTTCCTGTGAGTTCTGGGTGAAAACCGGCACCTAGTTCCAGTAATGATGCTATTTTACCATTTACCCGTACCTCTCCTTGCTGTGTTCTTATAACGCCCAGCAATAGTGACAGTAAAGTAGTTTTACCAGAACCATTTCTACCAATAATTCCAAATGCAGTACCTTGTTTAATTGAAAAACTTATATTTTCTAACGCCCATTCACGTAAAAAACTATGTGATTTTTTGAGCTTTTTCCCCAACAAAAGATTCTTCACCCCAAGACTTGCATATGTAGAATATGCCTTATAAACATTCTTACATTCAATAGCATTTTCTGTAATCATATTAGTTCTCCAACATATTTGGATAACCTACGATAAGTAAATATGCTTAAACCGCAAGTAACAAATGCAATCACAAAACATATAAAAAAAAGATGCTCATCACCATTACCACCTTTAAGCCAAATAGAGTTCCAACTAACGATGAAAGAAGCAAAAGGATTTAGAAAAAATATTATCTTATATTTTTGTGGCACCATAGAAAGAGGATAGACAATAGGAGTCATGAAAAATATAACATTCATAGCTATACTAATTAAATATTCAATATCTCTTATAAAAACATGAAATAAAGCTAGTATATTTGCAAGACTGGAAATAAATACAAACTGCAATATTAGCATCATTGGCACATAAAACAACCACGACCAATAAAAGGTCTTCATTCCGAAAGCCATAACAACTATCACAATAGGCAAAGCAAAGATAAAGTGCATGGTTTCTTTTGCTACAATACTGGTAGGCAATACCCATCTAGATATATTCACTTTTTTGACTAAGGAAGCATTCTGTCTATAAACACAAGTAGCTTGTATTAGACTATTTACAAACCAAAACCAGGGAAAGATATTCGCTACAAGAAAAGGAATGTAATGCTGCATTTGTATGCGCATTACAATACTGAATGCTATAAAATAAGTTAAAACAAAAGCCAAAGGAATTAATAGCGTCCATGTATAACCAAGTACACTATAGGCATAACGAATTTTTAATTCTTTCTTTACTAATAAAATCAAAAGCTCAAAAGTATTTAAAAATTTATCCCTTAACAGAAAGACCATTATTTCCACCAGTTTTAATTATACAACGTTATAATATAATAAAAAATCTTACTTGCCGATACTACTCAACCGCTTAAGCAGTCTATAAAACATACGCGCTATAGATTGCGGCAATGGTCTATCACCAATCATATTCTTGAGTAATTGCTTAAAACAAGCTTTAAAGGTATCGTAATCAATCGATATGCCGCCGTTACTGTTAGCATATATGGCGTATAAATGTCTATATTTTTCATTATTTCTGAAGTAATCATCAAGAGAAACCATTTGTTCCAGTTCACTAAAAGTTTCTTTTTTTCTCTCGGATTTTTTGGTGCGATTTCCATTATCAATTGGTGTAAAATACTTGGCTGTCATTTGCTGAGAAAACAATACCTTCCCTTTGATAAGAGCATTAACTAAAAATAGCCTTATCACAAACCTGCAATCTATGGTGTCAAAAAAATAAAGATGCCTAAGTAGTACATCTTCACTAACATCTCTCTTAAACAACACACTATACTCAGGAATATGGGAAGAAAATTTCAGCAACAAACCAATATCTGAACTTTTATCGCTATACACCAGATGATTGAAAGAGCTTACCTCAAAACCATTTCCTTTTTTTTTGCTTTGGACTTCAAACGCGGAGTAAGCAGCAAAACAGTCGTCATTATCTTCAAATACTCTTTTCAAAGAGGATAAATGATTACAATCCCAACAACTATGCACGGATAAAAATGTAAAAAAATTCCCTTTAAGAGACTGTAAAGCATGAAATGTCATTAATCCAAATGTTACACATTGTGAAAGCCCATCGTTTTTCGCTAATACACTCACCTCATCACCAACAAAAATTTTGCGGGTAATATTTTGGTTACACTTCTCTATTAGAATTTTTTCTATTTCAGACTTAGCCTCTTTTCCATTTCGAGACGCAAGAATTATTAAATTTATGTTTTGATAAATTTGTTCATTTAAAACAGCACATATCTTCTCTACTTCAACAAATATGTCCTTATCAAGGATCACAATTACATCTATAATATCATTATGGTTGTTAGCACGTATTTTTTTATAAACTTGCTGTAATCTATTTTGATGACTTGCTGTGATGTCACCAATCATTTTTTCTAAAGAAAACTTTTGGACATATATTTTTTGACATTCACGAGCCTTTTGAATAGCACGTTCCTTGTTTTGTTCAATCCACTTAATTTTCTCTAATATTTGAGAGAAATTTTCCTCCCACTTATCAGAATGTTTGATAGACAAAACTGAATCACCAAATTCCTGTAAAATAAATGGGTTGTCGTCAGAAATAACCACCGCTCCAGCAGCACAACTCTCATATATTCTACTCGAAACAGCCCCATATTTTCTATGATCATCAGATGAAAAAACTAATGCAACGCCACACTGACTAATCGCTTTAATTATTGAAACACCATCAAAAGGCAGTTCCCCACTATAGCTCTTAAATCCCTTCCAAGGTCTTACACCTAAAAACTTATTTGGTCCATAAATTTTCATAAACCCCGTTTTATCCAGCGCATGAAATAAATTATGATGTCTACCTATACTGTTAGTTGTACGCTCCCAGTTAATTCCACAATAAAAAATTTTAAAATTTTCTATATTTGGCTCATATATCTTTCCAGCAACCCCAGGAACAAGCTGTAAATGTCCCATTAACGGTTTGGCGGTGTTTGTTAATAGATTATCCAAGTAGTACAGCATTGCGCTTGACTGATAAACTAAAAAATCATCACAGCTGAGGATATTGGTAATCATATGCTCATACCCCCATTTAGCAATATAAACTGGAGGATTCCACATTGCCGCATAGGTATAAATACCAAATAATTTATGACTTATATAATGTAAAGCAATACAAAAACTTACATCTTTTGCACTAATTTGGACATGTTTTTCGTCAACAGTATATCCATCATTATCTACAACTATGCATTGATGACCAAGATTTAATGCAGCTATTTTTAGTCTTTCTATAACCTCATATTCAGCATTTTTTAGCTTGGGCCATGGACTAATAACAGCAAAATTCATATTGAAGTCTCTCAAATTATTTTCAAATATTCACAACACAAAACCAATTACTTGACATATTAATACGACAACATAAAAATTTAGCCCTTACGAGGGATAAAATTTTCTACACAATCATCTATAAACTATGTGAAATAAAGGTTATTATTTTCTCGCCGTACTTACATTTCGACAATACCACTCATAAGTATTGATTAACCCAGCCTCTAAATCAATTTTCGGCTTAAAACCTGCTGCAGTTAGAATCGAAACATCAAATTCCCTATATGCCAAACCGTTAGGTTTAGTTGTGTCCCATTTAACCATTCCCTCCATATTTAAATATTTTGCAAGGTAGGAGGTTACCTCTTGGATAGAATGCACCTTACCAGTTGCTAAATTGACTGGACCATCAACTTTATCCATAATTATATGTAAAGCACAAGCCGCATCTTCTGAATATAAAAAATCTCTACAAGCAGTCCCATTACCCCAAACAGTTACAAAATCATTATTTTGCTTAGCATCGTAGAATTTCCTTATTAAGGATGGTATTACATGACCATTTTCAATATCAAACTTATCATTTGGTCCATATAAATTGGTACCAATAACATATGCAAAAGGCATAGCAAAACTTTCGCGATACGCAAGCAAATGTGCCAACATTGCTCTTTTAGCGTGTGCATAGGAGCTTTCAGAATAATGAGGCTCCCCAAGCCAAAATTCTTTTTCCTTTAGCGGTAAGCTATGCGCTGGTTCTGGATAAGCGGCACTAGTACCCATAGCTACTATTTTTTTCACATTTACTTGTCTGCAACACTCAACAACATTGGTATTTATCAAAATATTATCTAAAAAAACCATCCCTTTGTTTTTTATATTACCCATCACACCATAAACCGTAGCCGCCAAATGAAAGACATAATCAGGTTGCTGCTGTTTGAAAAAAGCTAACGTAGCCTCCATATCCTTAAGATTACAGTTATTAATATCAGCAATAATAAGATTAGAAAAGCCCAATGCAGATAAATGCCGTGTCAATGCAGTACCAATTAATCCATTTCCACCCGTTATTAAAATTTTGTCATTTGAATTCACAATATCTTACCCTTGAAATTTTACGTTTAAATCTAATTCACGTTTGGCTTGGACTAAATCATAAGCCATCATTTCTTTAACTAACTCTTGAAAAGTAATTTTAGGTGTCCAATTAAGTTTTTGTTTTGCTTTGGAAGCATCTCCGAGCAAAGTCTCCACTTCCGCTGGTCTAAAATAACGAGGATCAACAGCAACAATAACTGCCCCCTTTTCATCCACGCCCACTTCATCAACCCCCTTCCCAAGCCAATTTATCTTTATATCGATTTCACCAGCCGCTAATTCTATAAATTCACGTACCGAGTTCTGCTTTCCGGTAGCAATCACAAAATCTTCAGGTGTGTCTTGCTGCAACATCAACCACTGCGCCTCTACATAATCTTTAGCATGCCCCCAGTCTCTTTTAGCATTTAAATTACCCAAATAAAGGGTTTTTTGCATTCCCAATTTTATTCTTGCCAGTGCCCTAGTAATTTTCCTTGTTACAAAAGTTTCTCCACGCAATGGCGATTCATGATTAAATAATATTCCATTACATGCAAACATATTATATGCTTCACGATAATTTACTGTTATCCAATAAGCATATAATTTTGCTGCCCCGTAGGGAGATCTAGGATAAAACGGGGTCTTTTCTGTTTGGGGCGTTTCAACCACTTTACCATAAAGCTCAGATGTTGAAGCTTGATAAAATTTAGTATGTTCAGCCAGCCCCAATGTTCGGATAGATTCCAGTAAACGTAAGGTACCAAGTGCATCTGATTCAGCAGTGTATTCTGGCTCTTCAAAAGAAACAGCTACATGGCTTTGAGCTGCTAAATTATATACCTCATCCGGTTGCACCTTTTGTAAAGTATGGATTAAACTGGAAGTGTCAGTCATATCACCATGAAAGAGGTGAAAATCCGTAGAAAACTCATGTTCGTCTTTATATAAATGATTAATACGAGCAGTATTAAACAAAGAAGCTCTGCGTTTAATACCAGAAACATCATAGCCTTTATTTAGTAAAAATTCTGCAAGATAAGCTCCATCTTGACCAGTTATACCAGTAATTAATGCTTTTTTTTTCCCATTTTTACTCTTCATCAACATAAAAACCCCATATATAACGAACTAAAACAAAGCACACAAAATATCACCAAAAACATTGGTTAGTCAAAATTTATGCGGCATTTTTCTATAACCAATGGTCTTTTCAAGACCTGTGTATGCGTCGCTGCTACGTACTCCCCAACTATGCCAATAAAAAACAATTGCACTGATGAAAAGAAAAACAAGCCAATTAAAATTGGCGCCACACCAAAACTGAATGATCCCCAAAACACAAGTTTAAGTATTAAAAAAAACATAGAAAGACAAAGACTCATTACAGAAAGCGCAAAACCAGCAATTGTCAAAATACGTAACGGTACCTTGGAATTACAAGTCAAACTGAGCATAGCTAAATCAAAAAGCGTATAAAAATTGTTTTTCGTTTTCCCATGCTTTCTTACTGGCTGCACATATGGAATTTCAATTATCGAGTACCCCATTTCAGAAACCATACCACGAAAATATGGATATGGGTCATCCAGCTTCCTGATGATGTCTATGAAAGAGCGATCATACAAACCAAAACCGGTAAAATCGCTAATCAAAGGTGCTTCAGATATTTTCGCAATAAGGCGATAACCAACCTTTCTGATAAAAGACATGCACCAATTTTCTTGACTTTTAGGCTTTACCCCAATAGCTATTTTATATCCCTCTTCCCATTTTTTAACAAATTCCTTAATCATTATGGGTGGATCTTGCAAATCTGCAACAATAGAAATTATTGCATCACCTTTTGCTTGCAACATTCCATAAAATGGCGAACGAAGATGACCGAAATTCCGCGCATTTACTATTATTTTTATATTTTTATCATGAACGGCTAACGCCTTTAAAATAGCTACGGTTTTATCTGTAGATGCGTTATCAATAAATAAATGCTCATATTTATAATGTGGTAAATCTCTAAACACATCTTTAACTTGTCTATAAATCTCTTCCACATTTTGTTCTTCATTATAGCAAGGAGTAACGACACTAATTAATTTCATACTTTACCTTTAAATACAAAATTCTTATTTAAAAGAAACGTTATAGGAACAGCAATAAATAAAGCAACAGCGCCCCCAAAATATTGATTGCCATAAAAGCTCGTCACAACTTTAATGACTGTGATGTTTAATACATAAATTAAAGCATAAACAAGAACAAATTTTAAAAAAAGGTGATTTTGAGAATTTTTAAACACTAATCTACCAGTGGTCATAAAATTAAATACCGTACCTATTACAGTAGAAAATAGTGCCGCCCATACATAATGAAAATTCAACCAAATAAACACGGCATAAATAGAGTAACCAATTATTGTATTTAATATACCAACTAAAATAAATCTGCAAAAACGTTTATCTCTTATGAAATGCTCTAAAAAAAAATTTGTAAAAAATTTCATTCTGTTTTTAAAAAATATCTTACAGTTTTCTTTATGGAATTATCTAAATCTATCCAACAACGCAACCCAAGATCATCTCTCAACTTTTGTAATGATGGAATATAGCGCTCTGGTACCTGACCAATAATTGGTTTTCCATCTATTAACACTTCTGGCACCGGATTAAAATGCTGAGCAACCAAATATGCCAAATCTTTAATGCTAATTTCTTGCTCAGAACCAACATTGTAAGGTTGACCTGATTGACCGCGAAACAATATGTGCCATAACCAAATCACTAAATCAGCAGCATAAAGGTATGATCGATATGTCGCACCATCACCCTTTATATGTATCGACTCACCTTTTAATCCATTTAAAATAAAGTTACCAACAGCAAATTGTTTGTTTAGTGGTAAATATGGTCCAACAAAAGCAAAACATCGAGCAATCTTAGCCTCTAAATTAAATTTATCCGCATATTCAATAAATAATTTTTCAGCTAATAATTTCCCCTTACCATAAGCATCTTGTACTTCTTTAATAACCAAATTATCTGTATAACTCTCTGAAATTAACCTCAAATCAGATGGTTGCTTACCATAAACTGCTCCCGAACTAGTAAATAAAATCTTTTTCGCCCTACACTTTACGGCAAAATTTAAAGTATGCTCTGCGCCTTTAACTATAGTTGATATTATTTTTTCTTGATCGCTTTGCGATGTATCCGTCCTCGTTTCATCTGCTGCATGAATAATATGAGAAAAAATCCCTTCAGGATATTGGTAATCTGTTATATCACCAAGATGAAAAGTTATCGCTGAATCACCAGCCAAATGTGGTGCTTTTATTCTAAAGAAATCTACGTTACGCGTTAGAACCATTATCGAAACATTTAAATTCAAATAAGCGTTCGCCCAAAGTAAACTTTCTAATAGCCAACAACCAAAAAAACCTGTTCCACCGGTAATAAAAATACGTTGATCTTTTATTTCTTCCCAAAGATTCTTGGTATTATCAAGTACGTATTCTAGATCTTCGGCAAGTGGAGTTGTATTAAGAAAAATACTATTCATAAATGATAACTTACTTTAGAAGTAACTCTCTAGCTTTTTGAATTATATGTCGCTCAGAAATATTATAATATCCTCTCAAATAATCTTGATTACCAACCTTCGAAGAAAAATCTTCTCTCAAACCAATTCGATAAAAAAAATGAGGAATAACGCCTGATTCCAAACAAACTTCTGCTACAACACCGCCTAAACCACCTTGCACTCTATGCTCTTCCACAGTAATTATGCCCCCGGTATTTTTTGCTGCAGCAAATATTTCATGTTTATCTAAAGGATTTAAGGTATGCATACTTACCACACGACACTTTATCCCCTCCTCGAGTAATTTTACTGCTGCTTTTATAGCCACCCCCAAAACACCACCAATTGCAACAATAGTAAGATCATCACCATCTACAACTCTTCTGGCTTTACCTATTAAAAATGAATCACCATTTTTATTTAAATCTTCCGCATATGAATTATCTAAACGTAAATAACACGCACCTGGTTGCTTAACCAAAGCCAAAACCGCCTGCTCGACTTCCCAAAAAGACCCCGGGGCAAGTAAGGTCATCGGTAATACCCGCATAATCGCTAAATCCTCTGTAGCATGATGTGAAATCCCAGCAGCTCCATAAGAAAAACCCGCTCCAATAGATACAATCTTCACATTTGCATTATGATAACATGCATCATTGCGTATTTGTTCTAAACAACGCAAGGTTGGAAAGTTAGCAATTGAATAGGTAAATACGATCTTTCCTTCCAAAGCCAACCCAGTTGCAATTCCCATCATATTTTGCTCAGCAACTCCAACATTTAAAAACTGCTTAGGGAGAAAATCAGCAAAATCACCCAATACCCCAAAACCCAAATCAGCAGTAATTAAAAATATACTAGGGTTATCTTTTGCTAGTTTAAATAAAGTTTGTGCAAAAATTTTTTTCATAATATCGCCACCTCTAACTCCTGTATTGCATTAATAAAATCCTCTTTTTGTGGAGAACGATAATGCCAAAGCACCGTATTTTCCATAAAAGACACGCCTTTGCCTTTTACCGTATTCGCAATAATACAGGTGGGTTTTTTAGCGGTTTTAGGTATATTATCACAAGCTACATATATTTCTTCATGATTGTGCCCATCTATTTCTACCGTTTCCCAACCAAACGCCAACAACTTTTCTGCAAAAGGCTCCAATTTTAAAATATCTTCAACTCTCCCCATGCTTTGAATTTTATTGTAGTCAATAATAACAACTAAATTATCTAAACAGTGATGAGAAGCAAACAAAATAGCTTCCCAATTCGAACCTTCGCCGCACTCACCATCACTCATCAAAACAAATACCCTATGATTTTCTCCTTTTAGTTTGGCATTATAAGCCATACCAACGCCAACCGATAAAGCGTGCCCCAAAGATCCTGTGGAAAATTCCACTCCAGGAACATCTTTATGTGAAACATGACCACTTAAAATTGATCCATTTTGATAATGTGTTTGCAATATTTCTGTAGAAAAAAAACCAACCTCAGCAAGAATAGCATACACAGCAGCACCAGCATGACCTTTGCTTAAAAGAAACCGATCTCTTTTCTCCCACTTAGGATTTCCAGGATCAAAGCATAGAATTTTTCCATACAATACCGCAAGTAAATCAGTGATGGACAATGCCGATCCAACATGAGAACTATTCCCACGACTAGTCATCTCAACAACATGTTTCCTTACTTTTTGCGCCAACTTTTCAGAAATCATTTTAAACCCTTAATATAATCCTTAATTGATTTTACAATATAGTCAACGCGCTCCTCATTCATCCCCGGATACACCCCAACCCAAAAAGTATTATTCATAATACGATCAGTATTGGGCAGATCACCAATAGCTCGATATCCGCTCCGCTCCTTTCTCATCTGATCAAAACATGGTTGTCTTAATAAGTTACCCGCAAAAAGCATACGCGTTTGAATTAAATTATTTTCCAAATAATCTACAATTGCTTTACGCTCAAATCCAGCATCTTCTTTAACCGTTAACAAAAAA
>MGXG01000007.1 GCA_001801285.1 Gammaproteobacteria bacterium GWE2_37_16 | reverse complement strand
GCCGATGATTGATTTAACGGAATTTTTTTCTTTTTCCAAAACCCAAATTTGGTCACCAGCATTAAGGCTACTTTGCAACATGTCCTTTGACCAAGGGCTGATCTGGTTAGCGTTTTCCAATTTGGCAAGCGAAGAAAGCTCGCGATTTGTTGTGGCGCGTAAAAGTATTTTTTGGTTGTGAGTATGTGAAGATTTTATTATGCTATCATTCATTGATTTAATATATATTTAACCAGAAGATATGTTTTTTACATCTATCAAAGAAACCAAGTGATATCTATCATGTATACTCTTCGCATTTTGGTTTTCCGCGTTGTTGGCTTTCTCGCTCGTTTGAGTCATGTATGTCCAATACACTCCTCAAACTCGACTCGTTGCCGCCTAGCGGAAAATCCAAACTGCTCGAGTCTATTTGTGCTAACCCTGAAAACCTGTTTTCGTTTAGTATATAATATATCATAAGTGAAAAAAATAATTTAAATATTTTATAGGTGATGAAATGATTCCTACCCCTGATTCTGTAGCTTCTTTAGAGTTAACGCCAACTACATCCGATCCTTTAAGTGTATCGTCAGCGATGGTGTCAATTAGTGTGTCATCAAGTGCAGCATCGTCCAGTTCTTTGCCGATTGTCCCTCCTTCTTCGGAGCAAATATTTGGTGAATCTTTTTACGAAGGAGAGTTTGAAGTTTTGCCTGGTTTGTCACAGGACAATCCTTTAGCTGGTTATGCTGTGGCTAGTGAGATCCCTGATAGTGACGAATTTATTGATCTTGACTGTGTATACGAAGAGAGCTTAGATGACGCGCAAATAAAAAGAGCTAAAGGAATCATTGAGCATAGAGAAGTTAGACCTGATGGTAAGTCTGATCCTGTTATGCTTGAATTTAAAGGACTGGAAAAACGTTGCTTGCAAGAGATTAAATTGTTGCAAGAAAATATCCAAAAAGACCCTAGTTCGTATACTTTATTTGTAGCATGGCCATTAGGACATATGCGGGTATTGCGCAAAGACTTTGAAATTAAATCCACTTTAAATACAGAAGATGTTGTTTTATCTATACTTTCCTCGTTAGATATTATAATTACAGAAATAGAAAAAAAAACACCAAGTAATCAGGGGGAGCATGATGTAATTATTGAAAGATTAGTTAATGTTTTACAACAAGCCCAGAAATCATGCGGGGAAAAATCTCAGTATAGAAGTAGGGAGTTAAGTAATGAGCCAAATGGTATGGGTGGTTGTTCATTATTATCTAAGTCTTCCATTTCATCTGATAGGTTAGGGTTTGTAACACCGCCTCCGCCACCGCGAAGACCGCAGCAGCAAACTACTATATCAACTGATGTTAACAGAGGTAGACCGTTATTTTTTTATTTGCCGCCTCCTCCGCCTCCACCGCGCGAAAAGAAACGCGTTGATTCTTCGGCTGCTATATCGAGTTCAATATCACCGTCAAAATCTTCAACATAAGTTTTTTGCTTTGTACACAATAAAACGCCAAAAATTTCAATATCAAGTATTTTTTAACAATTAGTTAATTAAAATCATTATTTTTCACGCGCGCACAAGATCCATTTAAGAATAATGGGATATAATATTTACAATTTAAGGTGTGTAATGAAAATTAAATTTAAATATTTTGAGGTGATAAAATGATAGGTGATGTGAAAGGAGATGAATGTATAATGATTGATATAAATAGACTGGTAGCTGGTTTAAGTTATTTGGAACTTAGTACTCTTCGGTATAACTGTAATGAGGTAATAAGAATTTTAGAAAAGAAGCGCAATGAGGAGTTAGGAATGACAGGCATAGAGAGTTTAGCTTCTAAGAGATGGGATGACCCCACAAAATATATGCCGTTTTGCATGCGTCTAAAAGGGATATTCCACAGAGACTTGGATTTTAAAAATTTTGAAAAAGAAAATGATCGTTGTTTTAATGTAATTGCAATGATTTTAAAAAGTTTTGCGTGCTGTTCAATGGATGAATGTTCTGATGAGATGCAAAAACTTATTGAATTTTTTGAAAGGATTAAAGCTATTGCTGGAGACCAACATAACCAACATATATATGAAGACTTTTCTAATATAATATCGCAACCGAAACCAACAACACCGCCACGAGAGCAGCGCTATCCTATCAGACCAGCGACATCATCGGGAGAACATTCGAGCTGTACTTCTTCTCTATTTACTGTAAGAGATAGAGGTTTAAATGCCTGGTCTATATGTGATAACGAAGAAGAGGCTGTGACCTCATTGTCTAGTGTGCCAGGTCCATCCCAGCCTGTTAATTTGAAAAAATAATCACATATTGATTATCTATACTCTTTACCATTCAAAACACAGAGGTTTGACGCAAATAGACCCGAGCATTTTGAGAATGCGGCTAGGCGCCAAGGAGCGAGTGCCCAGAGTGTATACAAACATACATGAGGACACGAGCGACGATGGCAACAACGCCGCAACTCAAAAGGCGATGGGTATATAGCAAAACTCTAGATTTATAATCTCAAAGTGCATATGTTTATTGCCGAATGCGTTCTATACGATTATGCTTAGCATAAGTTTTATAGACAACAGTTTTGGTGGAATTTTATGCTTGATAGTCGTGGTTATAGATTAAACATTGGGATAATTTTAACGAATGGTGAAGGGGAGCTTTTTTTAGGAAAACGCGCTGGCAGTAAAGACTCGTGGCAGTTTCCTCAAGGTGGAATGCAGTCGTATGAAACGTTGGAAGAGGCGATGTACCGAGAGTTAAAAGAAGAAATTGGTTTAACGCAGGATGATGTTAAAATTCTTGCCGTGACGCGGCATTGGCTTTACTATCAATTACCCCATAATTTGCAAAGAGAACAACATTCAGCAAGAGGAGTAAAGCGTTGCTTGGGACAGAAACAGCGCTGGTTTTTATTGAAATTGGTTAGCGATGAAAAAAAAATTTCTTTTGATCATACCGATACTCCTGAATTCGATGGTTGGAGTTGGGTTGATTATTGGTATCCTTTACAACAGGTAATATACTTTAAACGACAGGTGTATGAGAAAGTTTTGACGGAATTTGAGAAGGAAATGAAGTTTAACAGGCAGATTTGTTAAATCACGTATTAAAATATAATAATCCAGTCTAAGTCGAGTTTGCGAGATGCAGGGCTGGGCGCAACATTAAAATTTTCATATGCTTACATATCCAAACTTTAACCCTATTGCCCTCCAACTTGGATCTATCAAGATTTATTGGTATGGCATTATGTATTTGATTAGTTTTGTCGGTATTTGGTGGCTGGCTAATTACCGGGCACGAATAAAAAAACTAGCATCTGGCTGGAATACTGAAGAGATCGAAGATTTAATTCTGTCTTGTATGATAGGCGTTATAGTTGGTGGTAGGTTAGGGGAGTTTTTATTTTATCAAACCGCAACTATTTGGCACAATCCGTTAGCGATTCTACAGATTTGGCGTGGTGGTATGTCTTTTCATGGCGGGTTAATCGGTGTATTGATTGCCTGTTTTATTTTTGCGCGTAAAAATAAAAAAAGCTTTTTCACCATAGCAGATTTTATTGCTCCTTTAATCCCGATTGGTTTAGGGCTTGGTCGCTTGGGGAATTTTATTAATGGCGAGTTGTGGGGGCGAGTGACTGATGTACCTTGGGCAATGGTTTTTCCGGCTGCCGATGCTATGCCGCGTCATCCTTCACAGCTTTATGAATTTTTATTGGAAGGTGTAGTGCTTTTTTTGATTTTGTGGTTTTACGCAGCAAAAAAACGTCCGAAAATGGCAGTATCGGGCATGTTCCTTTTGTTGTATGGTATTTTTCGTTTTGCAATAGAATTTGTCCGCGTTCCTGATGCAATAGTTTATGGCTGGTTAACGATGGGGCAATTGTTATGTGTGCCGATGATAGTTATTGGTGTTGGTTTGGTGATAATTTCCCAGGGAGGGAAATTAAAGAATGAAGGAATGAAGGAATGAAAGAATGTATGAGTTTATATTTTTTCAGGTTTTTGTAACTTCTTAAAAACCATGGGAAAATCACGATAATTTGCGTAGCTACAAACCCGTAGCCGCAAGCTTTAGCTTGCGTTTTCATTATTGCGTACATGTATGCTTTGGCGCAGACTAAAGTCTGCGGCTACGGAATCACAATTATAATACCTTAACTTTTTGAAATATCACTAACTTTAAAAATAACTTATTGAAAAATATAGTAATTTCATTTACATATCCGCTAACTTTGTACAAGACAAACTTTTTATTTCGCCCTAATCTGGGCTTATCTCTTGGCAATTCATTTTAGGGGCTCAAAATTTCTAAAATTCCCGTTCTTTTCTCGATCTGCTTAATAATGTTTTTAAAGCATCTTTGGGTGATAAGTTTTCATAAAGAATTTTGTAAACTTGTTCAACGATGGGCATTTCGACGTTTTTACTTTTTGCGAGTAGATAGACTTCTTTCGTATTGGCTATGCCTTCGACAATTTGACCGATGTTTTGTTCAGCTTCTTTTGCCATTGCGCCTTTGCCGATTGCTAATCCAAAACGGCGGTTACGTGATTGGTCGTCCGTGCAAGTTAGAATTAGATCTCCAATTCCGGCTAATCCCATAAAGGTCTCTTGTTTGCCACCAAGAGCCAAGCCAAGTCTGGTTAATTCAGCCAAGCCGCGCGTCATTAATGCTGCGCGAGAATTTGCGCCCAAACCCATGCCAGCAGCGATGCCAATAGCAATCGCCAAAACATTTTTGACTGCGCCACAGATTTCAACACCGACCAAATCATTGCTCAAGTAAACACGAAAGGTTTCATTATGTAGGTAATTGGCAAGATCTTCCGCAAATTGTTTTTCGGTAGCGGCAACAACTACGGCGGTTGGCAACCCTTCTGCTACTTCTTTGGCAAAAGATGGACCCGATACGATAGCCATGGGTTTATTGCCGATAATTTCGCCAGCTGTTTCATGTAATAGTTTATGTTCCGTGTCTAATCCTTTGGTTCCCCATGCAAAACGGATCTTGTTATTATTTTGGATGAGAGGGTGGATTAATTGCAATAATGACTGAAAAGCATGGCTTGGTACGGCGATAATAATGTCGTTGCAGTGATTTAAAATAGAAGATAAATCATCGTCAACAATAATTTTTTCTGGCAGTTTAATGTCACCAAGATAGCGACTGTTGCGACGATTTTCTTTTAGATCTTTTATTTCGTTAGGTTCGCAACCCCAAAGGCGTACCGCGTAACCATTGCGTGCTATTAAAATCGCAAGCGCCGTTCCCCAAGAACCTGTGCCGATGACAGCGACAGTTTTTTGGGAGGCGACAATGTTTTCTGGAGTTGCATTTGGGTGATTCATAAATAACGTATGTAATAAAATATAGAAATCACATCGCGAAGCGATTCATTAATTTATAATTCAAAATTTCTATTGTACCGTTGTCGTACCTTCACCGCTGGTTAATTTTTGTTTCGCCATATAGTCTTGGTACATGGCTTCAAAGTTAACTGGTGGTAAAAATAACGGAGGAAAACTGCTGCGTCTGACTAAATCTGCAATAAATTCGCTCACATAAGGGAAAAGTATGGTAGCGCAGGTTGTGCGTAATAAGTATTCCAGTTGATCTGCTGGGAATGATTTTAAAGTGAAAATACCGGCAAATGCTACTTCGACCAGGAAGGCGGTTTGATTGTCGTTTTGCATGGCTGTTGTGAGTTTCAGAGTCACCTCATAAGTGTTATCAGTTAAAGTTTTTGGATTAACGTGAATATCGATATTTGCTGAAGGTTTCCATTCGTTTTTGAAAATTTCAGGAGTGTTAGGTGCTTCAAAAGAAACATCTTTGATATAAATGCGTTGAATAGTAAATTCTTGTTGATTTTGTGTTTGGTCTGTCATGTTTTTTACCTGATA
>MGXG01000006.1:622-18685 GCA_001801285.1 Gammaproteobacteria bacterium GWE2_37_16 | reverse complement strand
TTGGCCGTTATATCGCTATAACCCAAATCTTCGCGATGAAGGTAAAAACCCATTGCAAATCGACTCTGCTGAGCCAAGTATTTCATTTAAAGATTTTGCTTATAACGAAACGCGTTTCAAGGCACTCGTAAAACAAAATCCACAATTAGCGGAAGAATTAATGAACGCTGCACAAAAAGATGTTGAACAAAAGTGGCAATTACTGAAGAAATTGGCAGGATAATTTTATTTACCCTAAAATTACATAGGCACGAAATTACGTAGACATGAAATTACGTAGCCGCAAGCTTTAGCTTGCGTCATATCTAAAGATAAATCTGATATGTGAGCAACATTAATACGCAAACTAAAGTCTGCGGCTACGAATCTCCAGTTATAAAATTTGCAACTACGAAATTTTCGTGGTTTATGATATGAATAGCTATATTTTTTTTCAAAATTAAAAATAACACATTGTTTTATATATTAATTTAATTTACATATACTACCTCCATTGAGCAACCTAATCACTCTCGAAAACATTTCCCTAGCTTTTGGTTTAGACGCTTTGCTGGATAAGGTAAAGCTACAAATAACTACTGGAGAACGCGTCTGTTTAATTGGTCGCAATGGTGCTGGCAAATCTTCTTTGCTTAGAATCATTGATGGCACATTACTACCTGATGGGGGACAGGTTTGGCGTAAACCAAGTTTAAAATTAGCGCGTTTAGAACAGGAATTACCACAAACAATAACGGGAACAGCTTACGAGTTTGTTGCAGAGGGACTAGCGAAAACTGGTAAATTATTAGCCTCTTATCACAAACTTATCCAACGTTTAGAGCACGGTCATAATGCAGACGATTTAATTCAGCTAGAAAAGATTCAAACTGCGCTTGATGCTAATCATGGCTGGCAATTTGAACAACAAATCAAAACCGTACTTGAACGTTTAGCACTAGATCCTGACAAACCAGTAAATGAACTTTCCGGTGGTTGGCAACGTCGTGCCGCACTTGCCAAAGCACTGGTCTCATCGCCTGAATTATTATTACTCGATGAACCAACCAATCATTTAGATATTGAAGCCATTCAATGGCTGGAAGACCAATTATTGGATTGTAAAATTGGATTGCTTTTCATTACCCATGACAGGGCTCTTTTACAACGTTTAGCAACTCGCATTATTGAATTAGATCGTGGTCAACTAACTTCATGGCCAGGGGATTACGCTAACTTTCTGCGTCGCAAAGAAGAGATGTTGCACGCGGAAGAACAGCAAAACAAACTATTCGATAAAAAATTAGCACAAGAAGAAGTCTGGATCAGACAAGGCATTAAAGCGCGCCGCACAAGGAATGAGGGGAGAGTAAGAGCTTTAAAAGCTTTGCGCATCGAACGTCGTAAAAGACGAGAATTGGAAGGAAAAGCAAAATTCAACATTAACCAAGCCGACAAATCTGGTCAATTAGTAATTGAAGCGGACAATATCAGTCATAGCTATGATGATAAAGATGTTATCAAAAATTTTTCTTTACGCATCATGCGCGGCGATCGCATTGGACTCATTGGACCAAATGGCGTTGGCAAAAGTACTTTGTTGAATATTCTATTAGGCAAAATTACACCACAACACGGCACAGTTACTCTCGGAACTAAATTAGATATAGCCTACTTTGACCAACTTAGAAAAGCACTAGATTTAGAAAAAACCGTACTTGAAAATGTTGCCCCTGGTAGTGATTTCATTGAAATCAATGGTCAAAAACGGCATATAATCAGCTATCTTGCCGATTTTCTTTTTAGCCCAGAGAGATCTTTAACTCCAGCTAAAGCTCTTTCTGGTGGCGAAAGTAACCGCTTATTGTTGGCGCGTTTATTTAGCTTGCCGGCAAATTTACTGGTTCTTGATGAACCAACCAATGACCTCGATATTGAAACTCTGGAATTACTTGAAGAATTACTCAGCAATTATCCAGGCACTTTGTTGTTAGTAAGCCATGATCGCATTTTTTTAGATAATATTGTAACTAGCACCTTAGTTTTTGAAGGAAAAGGAAACATCACAGAATATATCGGTGGATATAGTGATTGGCAGCAACAAATACATCAAGAAACGATAACGAAAAATATAAATAAAACCATAACAAAAGAAGCCATTGAACAAAATAAAAACAAACAAATACAAAAATTAAATTATCTGGAACAAAAAGAACTTGCCAGTTTACTAAAAAAAATTGATAAAATGGAAACAGAAAAAAAAGAATTGGAGGCAATAATGGCAAAATCGGAATTTTATCAACAAAATCCTAAGACAAATGCGGAAACTTTAGAAAAATTCAAAAAAGTAAAAATAAATTTAGAAATTGCTTACAAACGCTGGAGTGAGTTGGAATAATTTCACCTCCTGTGAAATTACGTAGCCACAAGCTTTGGCTTACGTAGTAGATATTGCTCATATATACAATTTATCGCGTTTTTTACAATTAAAATGCTTAAACTTTTTATATTCTATCACTTATGGAAAATAACGATTTCACCATCCTCACCTTTGATACCAAGCTTTTTGGGTTTAAAGTTGCTAAAATTCTATCGTCACGACTCGATTTAGAACATTTACAATCGATCTTGCACACATTACGCGAACAAGGAGTTAAATTAGTTTACTGGGCGAGTGACCATACAGATGAAAAAAGCCAAAAAGCGGCATGTAAAGTGGGCGGTTTTTTAGCTGATATGAAAGTAACTTATGTTACGCTAACTGAATTAAAGAAATTACATTTAGATAAATTCACCGTTGTTCCAGAAATAATCGAATATAAAAGCCTTAAACCAAGCCAAGCTTTAGAAAAACTCGCCATGGAAGCAGGAAAATATTCACATTTCAAAACGGATCCGCAATTTCCGCCTCTTTTATTTAGAAAAATGTACAAAAAATGGATTACTAATTCAATAAATGGCAAAATCTCTAAACATGTTCTGGTCTATAAAAAAAATAGACGTATCGCGGGTTTGATTACGTTGGGCGAAAAAGATGGGCGTGGCGATATCGGTTTATTAGCAGTTGATGCAGCTTTTCGTGGTCAGGGAATTGGCTACAAACTCATAACCGCCGCCCAAAAACAGTTTTTGCAAGATAACTATCAACATTCTCAAGTTGTCACGCAATTAGGTAATGTAGCCGCCTGTCGCATTTATGAGAAAACTGACTATGTGGTTGAAAAAATTGAAAACTTTTACCATTTTTGGTTAAATTAATTAAAATTTCAAAAATCTCGGACAATAACAATGAAAAACTTAAAATTCGGCATTTTATCTGCGTTGTGTTTATTAACACTACTAACTGCAGGATGCGCAACCAATGGTGATAGCGCAACCAACGCTTTTAAAAACAGTAGCGCTAAACAAATATTTGTGGGCGGTGAAACAGCATTGGCAAAAGCCGACTATGCGACTGCCATTAAACATTTTGAAGCTTTAGATTCCCTATATCCTTTTGGTGATGAAGCAAAACAGGCAAAAATAGATATTATCTATGCCTATTATAAAAACGATGACTACGCTCCAGCTTTAGCGGCTGCTGACCGCTACATCCATCTTTATCCACGTGATGCCGTTGTGCCTTATGTTTATTATATGAAAGGTATAGTTGGCTTGGAAAGCAATCGCACTGTGCTGCAAAAATTCTATAATAGCAATCTTGCTGAACTTGATTTATCCAGTCTTCGCGGTTCTTTCAGTACTTTTAATGAATTGGTACAGCAATTTCCAGATAGCATTTACGCAAAAGACGCTCATCGTCGCATGATTTATATTCGCAATACTTTAGCTGAACATGAATTACAAACAGCCAACTTCTACTTTGAACGTAAAGCCTATGTTGCTGCAATCAACCGAGCAATTTATGTTGTCAAGCATCTGAACGGCTCACCGCAAGTCACTAAAGCACTGCAACTGATGCAAAAATCCTACCAGGCTTTGGGCGAACAGAAAAAAGCTTCCGATATTACGCAGCTTCTAAAAAAATAATCACGAGTCTAGCAAAACTCAAGCCTGTTATGGTTCCATTACAATATTATATTTAAAAAACCATTAGGGTTCTGTTGGCTCTGTTGATCTTGCTACAATTTAGTGGACACAGCGAATAGAAGTGTTTCATTTAATTCTTCCCAATCATATCCGCCTCTAATTGCAGCATCACATTTAAAAGTTACATATCTGTCAAATTCAGGTCTGCGAAACCACATCATCAAATATTCGGGGTCAAGTGCATTTTTGTCTTTTACTTCAAATACTGGATAGGCAGGTGAAACTAAATTTGGCTCGTCATCTAATTTCAAAACCACAGGTAATTTGTTTACTCGAATTGGAGACATAAAATCACAAGCAAATTGATATTTGCTCATAACCTTGTAAACCGACATATCAGTACCAACAATGTTTGAAGTAGTTTCTCTAAATTCTTTGGTCATACTTAAACCTAAAAGGCGAGTAACCGTTAAATCACGGTTTCTGTTTTCAACCTTTTGAATGTAATCGCCAATTTTTTTATAATGTGATCTCATTGCGCCTTTTTAATAAAATAGCCACCAGATTTAGGAGCACCTACAAATTTGATTTTATTCATTTCTTGTAGTTTGGCAATGTGTTTTTCCACTGTTTTAATGGGTATCTTTGTTTTTTCGGCTATCAGCGGTTTACGGCAGCCGGGGTTTTGTACAATAAAATCGTAAACGATTTTTACTACCCCATTTACTACCCCATTTACTACCCCATTTACATCCGAAGTAATTGTTTTATCTAATGGTTCACCCTGTCTGCTTTTGAGCGTAGTGAGTATTTCACCCAGCATAAACTCTACAAAAATACCGCTATCGGTTGCCGAAGTGCTGTCGTTAATGGCTTTGTAATAAAGTTGTTGGTTCTTGAAAACCATGTTTTCTACCGGTAAGTACTCAAAAATAGGATGTAGTTTAGTCAATAAAAGCGATTGCCAAAGTCGCCCCATGCGTCCATTGCCATCAATAAATGGATGAATAAATTCGAACTCGTAATGAAATACACAACTTTTAATCAACAAATGGTTGGTACTGGTGGTAAGCCAATCAAACAAATCGCCCATCAGCCCCGACACTCTGTCGGCAGGCGGTGCTACGTGTATGGGTATATCGCCTGCAAATACGCCTACATTTCCTCTGCGATATTTTCCGTGATGATCCACTAAAGCTTCCATCAATAAACCGTGTGCCCGTAGCAAATCGGCTTGTTTGTAGGCATCAAAAGTCGAAAAAGCATCATAGGTTTTTATCGCATTCTTTACTTCTTGAATTTCGCGCATTGTTCCCATTACATGCTTTCCTTCCAGAATAGCCGTTATTTGGTCCGTTCCCAAGGTATTTCCTTCAATTGCCAACGAGCCTTGAATGGTTTTGATACGGTTAATCTTACGCAACAGCAACCCATCTTCCTGCTCCATTCGGATGGCATAGCGTTCAATTTGTGCCGAAATGTAGGCAATCAAATTGATGGTCTTGTCGCTTATGCTAAAGAGTGGTTTATAATTTGATTTCATAGCCTAACTCCTTAAATACAGTTATTAAATCACTTTTCGAAGCGGCTTCGCCCTTCAGCAAATTTGCAAATTCGCTCTGCAAAGTCTGCATCTTTTCATCAAAGTCAATATTCTCATCTCGGTTTACAAACTCAATATATTTGCTCGGCACTAGGGAAAAATCTTTTTTGGCTACTTCATCAAACGAAGCCGAATAGCAGAATTCAGGAATGTTTTCAATTTCCTTGGTTTGCCATTGGTGGTAAGTGTTTGTTACTTTTTGAATGTCGGTATCTGAAAACTGAGTGTATTTCTTTTCAAAGGGTTCGCCCATTTGTCGCAAATCCATAAACAAGATTTCTTTCTCTCGGTCTCGGTAGTTGCGCGTTTCATCGCCCACTTTTTTGCTTTGTGCTTTTTTATTCTTGTTTACAATCCAAAGCGTAACGCTAATATCGGTGGTATAAAACAAATTGCGCGGCAATACCAAAATGGCTTCCACTAAATTATTTTCAATCAGCTTACGGCGTATTTTATATTCTTCGCCACCGCCACTCAAAGCACCGTTTGCCAAAATAAAGCCCGCCACACCGTTTTCACTGAGCTTGCTCACCATATTCAAAATCCAACCGTAGTTGGCGTTGCTTTTGGGCGGCACAGCGTAGCCTCGCCAGCGAGGGTCGTAAATTAATTCGTTTTCAGCACGCCAATCTTTTTGATTGAAAGGCGGGTTTGCCATAATGTAATCAGCTTTCAGGTCTTTGTGTTGGTCATCGCCAAAAGTGTCGGCTGCTTTTTCGCCCAGGTTGCCACTAATGCCCCGTATGGCAAAATTCATCTTTGCCAGTTTGTATGTGGTGTTGGTGTATTCCTGTCCATAAATAGAAATTTCTTTTTTGTTGCCGTGGTGCGCTTCAATAAATTTGATGGATTGCACAAACATACCGCCAGAACCACAGGCAGGGTCATAAATGATGCCCTTGTAAGGTTCAATCATTTCGGCAATCAGGTTTACTATGCTTTTGGGTGTGTAAAATTCACCTTTGCCTTTTCCCTCTGCCAATGCAAATTTTGAGAGGAAGTATTCATACACTTTGCCTACCACATCTTGCTTAGGGTCTTTGGTGGTGTCAATGTCGTTAATGGTATCGAGCAATGAAGCCAGTTTGGTTACATCCAAACCCAAACGGGAAAAATAATTGTCGGGCAATGCTCCTTTTAGAGCTTTATTGTTTTTCTCAATGGTGTGCAAAGCAGTATCAATAAGCAAGGCAATGTCATTTTGTTTTGATTTTTTAATCAGGTAATTCCAACGGCTTGTTTCTTCCAAAAAGAACACATTGTTCATATTGTAGAAGTCGGCCATTTCAATATATTTTTCTTTGCCTTCGGCAATGAGTTTTGCCCGATGTTCTTCAAACTTGTCGCTGGCAAACTTTAAGAAAATCAGTCCTAATACTACGTGTTTGTATTCGGCAGATTCTACGCTTCCTCTTAGTTTATTGGCAGCATCCCAAAGAGTTACTTCAATGGATTTCTGCTTCGGTTCTTGCTTTTCTTTAGCCATCAATTCCACCTGTTTCTATACATTCTTATCCATCACAGCTGTATATTCACCGCGACGCGCAGCAAAATTACATTTGGCGCGATGATACAGAGCTTGCTGAGCCGCTACTACATTGCTTTCTTTGCCTTGCCAAATCTCCAAAGCCGGTTGCTGGATGGCACGGGCAAATGAAAACGCTAAGCCCCAAGGTGCTCGTGATTTAAATCTAACATTCATGGCATTCAACCGAGCCGATGCCAATTCACTGGACTGTCCGCCTGACAAAAACGTAACTCCTGGTAAGGAGGCGGATACAGCGCGCAAAAAACACTTGATTGTTGCATCCGCCACTTCATCTGCCGTTTCTTGTTTGGAACAAGCAAGTCCTGGAAGTACCATATTTGGTTTAAGGATCATTCCTTCCAACATTACTCGTTGCATATAAAGCTGATTAAAAACTGCTCGCAGAACTTTTTCCGTTGTCTCAAAACATTGTTGCATAGTATGTTCACCATCCATAAGCACTTCCGGCTCAACTATAGGAACCAAATCCGCCTCCTGACAAAGCGCGGCGTAACGAGCCAATACATGCGCATTAGCTTCTATACAACCTTGGCTAGGAATGTTTTCACCTATAGTAATTACCGCACGCCACTTGGCAAAACGTGCGCCCATCTTGGAATATTCAGCCAAACGATCGCGTAATTTATCCAGCCCTTCAGTTATTTTTTCTTTGGGATGAGCTGCCATGTCTTTTGCGCCGGCATCAACTTTGATGCCGGGAATAATTCCTGCATCAGTGATTACTTTAATAAATGGAGTACCATCTTTTTTCTGTTGGCGTATTGTTTCATCGCAAAGAATCGCGCCGCTAATGAACTCGCTGAGACCGGGAGTAGTCACAATTAATTCCCGATAGGCGCGTCTAGTTTCCTCATTTTGAGGAATACCAACTTTTGCAAAGCGTTTGTTACAGGTAGGAGTGCTCTCATCCATAGCTAAAAGACCTTTATCATTAGCTACCATTGCTTTTGCAGTATCTATAAGTTTTTGTGTATTCATTTTTAGTTTCTCCACTTCCAATTCCGGATTTCCGGTAAGTCTTGACCGTATTGGTCAATGTATTGTTTATGTTCGACAAGTTTGTCTTGCATCATCTGCTTTAGATATGCTCCTTTAGCACCCAAAGATGGTAAACGATCTACCACATCTTGCACTAAATGGAACCGATCTAAATCGTTCTGTACTCTTATGTCAAAAGCTGTTGTGATCGTGCCTTCTTCCTTGTAACCGCGGACGTGGATATTACGGTTAGTCCTACGGTAGGTTAATCGATGGATCAACCATGGATATCCATGAAAACCAAAAATAATATGTTTGTTTTTGGTAAAGAGCAAATCATAATCATTATCAGATAAACCATGCGGATGCTCTGTATCTGGTTCCAATTTCATAAGATCAACAACATTGATCACTCGGATTTTAAGATCAGGCAGATGCTCGCGCAGAATGGAAACAGCCGCCAAAATCTCCAGCGTAGGCGTGTCGCCGCAACATGCCATTACCACATCAGGTTCAGAGCCCTGATCGTTACTTGCCCATTGCCAGATGCCAATTCCTTCTGTGCAATGCACAATCGCTGCTTCCATGTTTAGCCATTGGGGCAGGGCGTGTTTTCCCGCAACTACGACGTTGACGTAATGCCGGCTGCGTAGACAGTGATCAAAAACCGACAATAAACAGTTGGCATCAGGCGGCAAATAAACGCGTACAATCTCAGCTTTCTTGTTGATAACATGGTCGAGAAAGCCTGGATCCTGGTGCGTAAAGCCATTATGATCTTGCTGCCAAACATGAGAGGCAAGCAGATAGTTTAGTGATGCAATCTTGCGGCGCCATGGTAATTCCAATGTTACCTTTAACCACTTGGCGTGCTGGCTAAACATTGAATCGACGATACGAATGAAAGCTTCATAACTATTGAATAGGCCGTGCCGTCCCGTTAACAAATATCCTTCCAGCCAGCCCTGGCACTGATGTTCGCTGAGCATTGAGTCTAAAACACATCCTTCAGGAGCGAGAAATTCATCATTTTTTATTTCACGAGCTTCCCATTGTCGGTTAGTAACTTCAAAAACTGCGCCTAAGAGATTCGAGAGTGTTTCATCAGGACCGAAGATACGAAAATTACGCTCTTCTTGATTTAACTTTGCCACATCACGCAGGAACTTGCCTAGTACAAGCGTATCTTGTGCAGCAACTGCGCCTGGTGTAGGGACATTGACCGCATGCATCTTAAAGTCCGGCATTTTTAGATCATGCAACAGAATTCCGCCATTGGCGTGGGGATTGGCTCCCATTCTTCTTGCACCCGTGGGAGCTAGTTCCGCTAATTCAGGAATGAGACGTCCATTTTTATCGAATAGTTCTTCTGCTTTATAGCTTTTCATCCAGTTTTCAAGCTGCTTAAGATGTTCTGGATGTTCAGCATCTACGATTATCGGTACTTGGTGCGCCCGGAAAGTACCCTCAATTTGCAGACCATCAACTATTTTTGGTCCTGTCCAACCCTTGGGCGATCTAAGAACGATCATTGGCCAACGCGGTCGAGCAGTATCTTTTTTGTTACGTGCATTGTTTTGGATTTGCCTAATATCCTCAATAACTTTTTCCAAAGTACCCGCCATAAGTTGATGCATTTTTTCCGGTTCATCACCCTCTACAAAATAGGGTATCCAACCGCATCCGCGTAAGAATTGCTCTAATTCTTCGTGCTCAATACGGGCAAGAACTGTCGGATTACTGATTTTATAGCCATTAAGATGCAGGATTGGCAACACGGCTCCGTCCGTAATTGGATTAAGAAATTTACTGGACTGCCATGCGGTCGCAAGCGGTCCAGTTTCTGCTTCACCATCACCGATAACACAGGTGACAATTAAATCGGGATTGTCGAACGCAGCTCCAAAGGCATGACTCAGTGAATAGCCAAGTTCACCGCCTTCGTGAATTGATCCTGGTGTTGTCGGTGCGACATGACTGGAAATACCGCCAGGGAAAGAGAATTGTTTAAACAGTTTTTTCATCCCAGCTTCATCTTGGCTGATGTTCGGATAAATTTCACTGTAAGATCCTTCAAGATAAGTATTGCCCACTAATGTAGGACCACCATGACCGGGACCGGCAATATAAAACATATTCAGATCGTATTTCTTGATAACCCGGTTTAAATGCACATAGATAAAGTTTTGACCTGGCGTCGTGCCCCAATGTCCGACCACTAACGGCTTTACGTGCGATAATTGCAATGGTTCTTTTAAGAGCGGGTTGTCGTAAAGATATATTTGACCAACCGAAAGATAGTTCGCAGCACGCCAGTAAGCATCCATTTTATGGAGCAATTCTTCTGAAAGAGGTTTGGTATTCATAGTTTCTCCTAAAACATGTAAATAAAATTACTTTATAAATCAATATGTTATACTTTAAAAAGTGAAAATTTTCAAAAGTTTTTCAAAATTATGATACCTCCAATCCAAACGAAGCTAGTTTCGCGCATGTGGTCTTATAATCAACGTGAAGAATGCTTTGAATCCCCAAACCTTCTGCAATCTGAACAAACATTTGGGTATTTTCCAAATACAATACCCGATTGATCGGAACTTGCGCGACATCCAGCGCAAGACGAAAAATGTCTGCATCAGGCTTTCGTAAATGGACGAAGCAGGAGGAAACAAAACAATCTACAAATTCAGCAAGTTTGAATTTTTGAATTCTATACGTGTTCAGTTCTCGCGCTTCATTGCTAACGGCAACAATCTTTAATCTATACTGTGTCTTAAGCCAACGAAGCAACTCTATCATTTTTGGATATGGTTTTGACTGAGCAAACATGAATTCCTTAAAATGAGCAGAGCTAAACGACCGTTTTTCATAGAATACTACCCGCTTTAAATATTCTTCCAACATAAGCTTTCCATCTTCGTAAGTGTCGAAAGTAAGATGGTGCCGTTTATTCAGCTCAGCTATGTCTAAATTGAATTTCGTTGCTGCCCGCTGGCGAGCATTATGATCCCACCCATCGGTAAGCAGAACACCGCCGATATCTAAAAACAATGTTGTAATTGAATTGCTCTTTTTCATTTAGTCTCCTTCGACACAGTGCATTTAGTAATAAATATAGCGCTAGACTGGGAATTTAGATGATAAGTTTCTGTCAATAAATCTTGCAGCGTTTCATGGGAAGTATCAATCGCTTCATATCCCAAAGCCGGGGCGAACTCCCAAGTAGGCAATCTCGAGATCGCTGTGGCAAATGGATCTAGGAGGATCTTATTAAAATTGAAGCGATACCCATTTGGGGGTTGATACGGACCATCTACCCGATAGGCATACATCTGTCCAGGTCGAATACCCTTAATCCAGATATGCCAAATATCACCAGTACGGTTCTTTACTGGGTCCAAATCAAATACTCTAGCAGCCTTTGCATCTCCAGAATGATCAAACAGTTCCAGCCGAACGCGACTGGCATATCGGCTAAAGAGTGCAAAGTTTACCCCTTCATTACGTGCATTGGTTCCCATAGGCAATGGCACACCAACTTGAACATCAGTTTGCTCTGATATCTCTGTCACATAATCATGTAGCGGACGTTCCGTACTTTTTATGGTTTGGGTGGGCAGCTTTTGCATGAAATCATCTCCATTATTTTAGTAATCATCGCTGCCATAAAATGGAATTTATTTCTAGAGGTACGGAAACATCTTCATGGTGTGGTATAATGCGCGCTGTATAGTCAGTTGCCGGACGGATTGAAGGTACAGCTACGCTATAAACATAACCGCCCGGTGCCTTATCCAGCTGACGAATACTTTCCATTTTTTGGCAGAAAGGAGGGCTGTTCATAATTCCATCAGCATAGAGTTCTACCTGTACCATATTGGGATCTATACTATTCAGATAGACCTGAATTTCAAATATATGCTGCTCGCCACGAGTTTCAATTTTCACTTCCCCAAAACGTAACGTTGCCCATTTATCTTTCAGAGCATGCTCAAAGTTAACTATATTCTTGCTTATTGCACCATTATTGGCGACGCGCTTTCTATATAAAGCTGCAGCAGGAAGATAGTGGTGCTCGGTATATTCACGCACTGCTCGGTTTGTGGAAAAAAGCGGTGTTAGTCGTGCCATACTCTCCCGAATTCGTGCTACCCATTCAGTTGGTATGCCTTGGTCATTCCTTCGATAAAACTCTGGAATTACTTTCTGTTCCAATATCGCATAGAGTGCTTCAGCTTCAATCGCGTCCAACCCAGAATCATCTCCATGATTTTCACCATCACCTAATGCCCAGCCAACTTCAGTGGTATATGCTTCAGCCCACCAACCATCTAACTCAGAAAAATTGAGACCTCCATTGACTAATACTTTCATACCGCTCGTACCACTTGCCTCCCAAGGGCGCCGCGGTGTGTTGATCCAGACATCCACTCCCTGCACCAGACGTTCAGCCAATAACATATCGTAGTCACTAAGAAAAATAACGTGGGAATGTATCTCTGGCCGTCGAATAAAATGTATCCATTCTTGAATCAATGCTTGTCCTGCTAAATCTTTGGGATGAGCTTTCCCGGCTATAACTAGTTGCACAGGATGTTCTGAATTGGTTAATAACTTAGCTAGACGCTCTGGATCGTGTAATAGTAAATTCGGTCGTTTATAGGTTGCGAAGCGCCGTGCAAAACCTAATGTCAGGGTGTCGGAGGCAAATATATGTTGTGCTTCGTCAAGCTTTTGGGGCGATGCGCCAGATGATGTTAGTTGCCTAGATAATCGCTCACGAGCATATTCAACAAAAGATTTTCTGACATTGCTACGGAACTGCCAAAGCTTAATATCTGTAATCTCACGAATATCCTGCTCCAAGGTTTCCGTCGTCCCTAGCCAGCGATCTTTCCCGCACGCTTCTGTCCAAAGTTCGTCAGCTGCTGCTGAATCCCAGGTCGGCATATGAACTCCATTAGTTACATGCCCAACAGGAACTTCATCTATTGGCCAGCCTGGAAAGAGGGAAGCAAAAAGCTGTCTACTCACTTTTCCATGTAACCGACTCACGCCATTTACCGCACCACTACCACGGATTGCCAGATACGCCATATTAAAAGGCTCCACATCATTTTCACTATTTTGACGTCCCAGTGCCAACAAATCGTGAAATGAAATACCTAATTTTTCCCGTGCGTACCGACCAAGATATTGATTTATAAGTTCCGGTGAAAAACAATCAAATCCTGCTATCACAGCTGTATGAGTAGTAAAAAGATTTCCTGCTCGTGTTGCAGCCAGAGCAATTTCAAAAGACTGCCCACTTTTTTGCATAAAACTTCGGGCACGTTCCAAGACAGCGAAAGCTGCATGCCCCTCATTTAGATGACAAACTTTTGGCTGGACACCCAGTGCTTCGAGCAGCCGCCAGCCGCCAATCCCGAGTATAAGCTCTTGCTTAAGCCGCAACTCAGAATCTCCTCCATAAAGTTCGCTGGTAATACCCCTATGAACCGGGAAATTCGCAGCGTCATTACTATCTAAGAGATAAAGCTTAACTCTGCCAACCTGGACCTGCCAAGTGCGCAGCCACACCGAATAACCTGGAAGCACAACTTCCAGTCGCAACCATTCGCCATTCGCCTGGCGCAAAGGAGTAATAGGCAATTGTCCTGGATCATTATAGGGATAAATTGCCACCTGTATCCCATCTCTATTAATCACCTGACGAAAATAGCCTTGCTGGTATAGTAATCCTATCCCAATAACTGGTATGCCCATATCGCTGGCGGCTTTGAGCTGATCACCAGCTACATTACCAAGCCCACCTGAATAAATAGGCAAAGCCTCGCTCAGCATAAATTCCATACTAAAATAAGCGACACAGGTTAAAGGATCTTGTGGATATTTTTGCTGAAACCATGCTGGTGTTTCTGTTGCTTGCTTATTTTTTTGGATATACCCATCTACTTCCTTACGAAATGCTGGATCAAGTAGCATCTGCTTAAGTTTATCTCGTGATACAGCCTGAAGAACTACCCATGGATTTTTAGTTAATTCCCACAATTTAGGATCAAGTTGCCGCCATATTTTATCGGTAGCATGGCTCCATGACCAGCGCATATCCAAGGCAAGTTCGACCAGGGAGCCAACTCCTTCGATTTCCATGGGTAAAAGTCCGTTCATTATTTTACTACCAAAACAGGTGTTTTTGTGTCTTTATGGATCACTCCATATGTAACACCACCGAGAATTGTGGCTGCTAAAGCGCTATGTCCGTGGGAACCCATAACAATGATATCAACCTTTAATTTTTCTGCCTCTTTGATAATCTCCTCAACTGGATGCCCTATTGTTATTACAACCTCCGATTGTATCCCGTTTTCTCCACAGAGTTGTTTTATTTCTTTAGTATACATGTCAGCAACTTCATGCAAGTAATCATTAAGTGGATCCATTATGTGTCCTATAGTGCCTGATACGGGCATTTTCTGGAATATAAATAAATGAGTATCAATAACACTTAAAATAAATACTTTAGCTTTTAACTGTTTTGCTAGATTAACTGCATAACTTGCAGCCTTTTGGGCTGCTTTAGACCCGTCTATCGGTACAAGAATTTTTGAAATCATATAGTTACCCGTTAATTGATGATCTAAAAGCATCGATTTACAATCGTTGGAGTTTCCTCGATGATATAGCGTAGATGATCTACATTCTGTAAGCTCTCCACATAAGCTTTAAATATATTCGGTTCCTTAATATCTATAGTCGAATTAAGATTCAAACGCCACCTACTGCTATGCAAATATTGCCGAGACATTTTTAGTATCTCCAACAACCTTCCGCGCTTTCTTTTCTATCCTTACCACCATAACAGGAATTTTTGTATCTTGATGGATTACACCATAGGCAACACTGCCTAGAACCGCAGCTACTAACGAGCTACGCCCATGTGAACCCATAACTATGAGATCCACTTTTAATTTTTCGGCTACTTTTAATATCTCTTCAGCAGGATGACCGGTCGTTATTACAATCTTTGACTGTAATTTGTTTTTTTCACAGAGTTTTTTTATCTCAATGGCACGCCTTTCAGCAGCATCGTGCATATGTTCATAAATCGTCTTCATTGCATTTTTTGCAGTACCTAGGGAAAACATTGTCTTGACCACTGTACTATCAGATACAGGCATTTCCTGGAGCACTGTCAATACGTGCTTATCAATAACACTAAGAACAAATACTGAAGCTTTTAACTGTTTTGCAAGATCAATAGCGCGCATCGCCGCTTTTTGCGCTGCTTTTGACCCATCTGTTGGAATAAGAATTTTCGAAATCATATAGTTCTCCTTTATTTTATCATTAATAATTAAAAGGCATCGTTTACAATCATCTGAGCTTCCTCGATGATACGGCGCAGATGATCTTCACCCCGGAAGCTTTCCGCATAAATTTTGTAAATATCTTCAGTCCCAGATGGACGTGCCGCAAACCATCCACTCTTTGCTATTACCTTCACCCCGCCAATGGGCGCGTTATTGCCTGGCGCATGAGTGAGGATGGTATCGATTTTTTCGCCAGCCAAGTCGGTACGTTTAACCTGCTCTGATGAGAGTTTTTTTAGTGCTTCTTTTTGTTTCTGGGTAGCTGGTGCTTCCACACGATCATAAACAGGTTCACCAAATTCACGTGTAAGTTCGTGATAAATTTCGCCTGGATCACGACCCATTTTTGCTGTTATTTCTGCGGCAAGTAACGCTGGAACAATTCCATCTTTGTCCGTTGTCCAAACACTGCCATCCATGCGAACGAAAGATGCGCCGGCACTTTCTTCGCCGCCAAAGCCAAGAGAGCCATCAAGTAAACCATCCACAAACCACTTAAAGCCAACTGGTACTTCGTAGAGCTTGCGACCAAGTTTTGCGGTAACAAGATCAATCATATTACTACTTACCAATGTTTTCCCAACCGCTGCATCTTTCCACCACTTCGATCGATGTTGGAAAAGGTAAAAAATGGCAACTGCAAGGTAATGATTAGGAGCCAACAATCCGGTACTCTTGGTAACAATGCCGTGCCTGTCGTGATCAGCATCACACGCAAAGGCAATATCAAAGCGATCTTTTAATCCAATTAATCTTTGCATCGCATAAGGAGATGATGGGTCCATACGAATTTGACCGTCCCAATCCACTGTCATAAAGCTAAAAGTTGGATCGACTGTTTTATTAACAACTGTCAAATTCAATCCATATTTTTCAGCAATTGGTTGCCAGTAGTGAACTCCTGCACCACCGAGAGGATCAACTCCCATACTAATTTTAGCATCACGAATAATGTCCATGTCGAGTACATTACCAAGATCGCCCACATAAGCATCGAGATAATTGTAGCGATGTGTCGTGTTAGCGCGAAGGGCTTTTTCGTAAGGAATCCTTTTTACATCTAAAAGATTTTTCAGAAGAAATTCATTCGCTTTCGCTTCGATCCAGTTGGTAACATTGGTTTCTGCTGGACCACCATTAGGGGGGTTGTATTTAAAACCTCCATCATGCGGCGGATTATGCGAAGGTGTAATTACTATGCCATCGGCAAATGCCGCCTTGCGTCCACGATTGTACGTAAGAATAGCATGGGAAATAACCGGAGTTGGAGTGTATTCATCATTATCCGCAAGCATAACTTCTACTTGATTGGCTGCTAGAACTTCAAGCGCACTAGCAAGAGCGGGAATGGATAGGGCGTGTGTGTCTATACCAAGAAATAGTGGACCATCAATTTTTTGCCATTTACGGTATAGGCAAATGGCTTGCGTAATGGCAAGAATATGATTTTCATTGAATGCTCTGTCAAAAGCGGAGCCCCGGTGTCCTGAGGTGCCAAAGGCAACTCGTTGTTCTGGTATTGATGGATCAGGAGTTTCGGTATAATAAGCCGTTATGAGTTTAGGTATATTAACCAACATTGTTGGCTCAGCGGGTTTCCCTGCATAAACACTCTCTTTCATTATGTTGCCCCCTTCCATTATCAGCAATGGTTTCTATGCAATATTAAGCACAATATTTCCAATATAGATTTATTATAAAACTATAATAGTAGTTGTCTAGGAAAGGGAATATTTAATGTGATTCAATTCGGCTTAAACAATAATATCTGCTAGTATGTGCCGCTGGTGGTTCTTCTTATAAATGGCATTCGGTTTGATGCCCCATAACACTCCCCCCATATTTAACAAATTTTGCTTCAGCCTTTGCCATAACATGATCGTTAACTAGTAATTCAGCAGTAACTATATATATTCCATATTTTATAGCTTTAATTTGCGCGTTTACAACTACATATGCGTCGCACGGAATTAAGTGCAAAAAACGTATACGCAGATCACCAGTAACCGCAACAACTCCATAATGAAATAAGCAGTGAGTCATCGCAGCGTCTAGTAGAGAACTAATTACTCCACCATGTAAATATCCATCATATCCCTGCAGTCCACTATGCGACTTAAACTGTGCTGAAATAGACTGATTCTCAGTAGAAATAAAATCCAACTCTAGAGAAAGTAAATTTCTTTTACCACATATGGCACAGTTATCATGCCAATGTTTAGTTTCTAATTGTTTAGTGATCACAGCAATTTTCTCCACATATTAGTGTACCTTTTAAATATTTTCCAACCAATTCCTCTGGTGAAAGTTGCGGTGCGCCAACCAACACAGTAATATCTTGTTTAGTAAATAACTCTTTTGCTCTTTGCCCCATACCACCTGCTATTACAATATTTACATGTAACTTAGCCAGCCACGGCGGTAAAAGACCTGGTTCATGAGGCGGGGCTTTCACATTTTCTCGAGATAATATTTTCTGTGTTTTAGGATCGATTTTTATTATGGAAAATTCTTTACAATGCCCGAAATGTAAATCTAATTTATTGTTACAA
>MGXG01000006.1:0-494 GCA_001801285.1 Gammaproteobacteria bacterium GWE2_37_16 | reverse complement strand
ATTAATAGCGTCTCTGTGATAGATACGATTACAGATACCATCAAAGACTCCATAACAGAAGCAGATGCTCCTATGGGGATTGCGGTTTCACCTGATGGGAAGAAAATCTATGTGACCAGTTATGGTACTCCCAATAACACTGTTTCTGTGATAGATGCAGAAACTCATGCTGTCTTGGCTGTGATTGCAGTGGGTGAGGCTCCTGCTCATATCATAATCAATCGCGATGGTACTAGGGTGTATGTGATGAATGAGGATTCCTATTGGAATTTTGGAACCGTCTCTGTCATTGATACAGGCGATTATGCTGTCATTAAGACTATTGAGGTAGGACATTGCCACGAACATGCGGTGGTTACACCCGACGGAAAAATTGTTTATGTTGTAAATTCCTTCAGTAATTCTGTTTCCGTAATTGATGCAGAAACGAATACGGTTGTAAATACGATTGATGTAGGTTCGATGCCCCACGGTGCCGCTTTGTCGATCGATGG
>MGXG01000005.1 GCA_001801285.1 Gammaproteobacteria bacterium GWE2_37_16 | reverse complement strand
AACTTGGTGGCTATTATTGGAGTATCTTCCAATTTCTCATCAATGATTTTGGTAAAAAATCTAGCTCCTTATCTTGAGCGCATTGGTCCCGCCGGTTTTTTTGTCATTATTACGGCGCTTTTAGTTTTAACGGCACAAGGATATTTTACTTTTAAAGTCTCAAATCCTGAAATGTTAGCGGGAAAAAACCGCATGGGACGGGAAGCATTATGTTTTGCTTTGACTGATTTGGGTTTATTCATACCCTATGTTGCTGATTACTTAATTGTTGCACAAATCTGTGTTGGCTTGGCGGTATTAGCAAATATTACTGATACAGTTGATGCTTGTATTTATAGAGGCACGGTCAACCGCTGGTTGATCAAGGAAGAAAGCAGCAAAACATCAGCAGAAACTTTTTTGGAATCGACGGAGATGGAATAATCTTAATTTTGTAACCGCTTATGCGCAAGCTGAAGCTTGCGGCTACGGCCTACGGATTTATTCAGCTGCAACAGTCTCTTCTTTTACTTTTACTGCCTTTTTCTTAATATCCTTTTTGGCGACAATTTTTTCTTGAATACGAGCTTTACGACCTTTTAAGTCACGCAAATAGTAAAGTTTTGCGCGATTTACATCACCGCGACGTTTGATTTCGATGTCGCTGATTTGTGGGCTGTATGTCTGAAAAACACGTTCAACACCTTCGTTATGCGATATTTTACGTACTGTAAAAGCGGAATTCATCCCGCGGTTACGTTTGGCGATAACAACGCCTTCATAGGACTGTAAACGTTCGCGTTCACCTTCTTTTACTTTGACTTTAACCACAACGGTATCCCCAATGTGAAAATCAGGAACTACTTTTCCTACCATTTGTTCTTGTTCGAATTGTTGTACTAAGTGGTGCATGTCAACCTCTACTTCTAATAATTTTTGTGAATTTTCAGATTTTTGATAATCCTAAAACGTTAAATTTTAACAGATTTTATTAGATTATTCATTAAATACAAGGATTTTCTGCAATTAAATTGTTGGGTATGAATGGTTGAATATAGAGAAATTTCAATTTTTCTAAATAACATATTGATTTATATAGTTATTTGTTTTGCATGTCCTCGTTAATTTATCTCTGCTATAAATTCTTCCAGTATTCTTTCTTCCTCATTAGTTAGATTTTTTTGTGCCAATAAATCAGGGCGACGTAGCCAGGTGCGTCCTAAAGATTGTTTCAAACGCCAACGTGCGATAGATGCGTGATCACCGCTAAGTAAAATTTCTGGCACTGCCAGATTATTAATATCTTCAGGGCGTGTGTAATGTGGATAATCAAGTAAACCTGCACTACTAAAGGAATCTTGTTGTGAGGATTCAGGATCGCCAAGCGCGCCTGGCAAAAGACGCGTTATAGCATCGATAACAACCATAGCCGCTAACTCGCCACCGCTGATTATATAATCACCGATTGACCATTCTTCATCAACTTCTTCGGCAATTAAACGCTCATCAATACCCTCATAACGCCCGCTAAGAAAAATCAGATTTTTTACTTCGTTGTCTGTAACTAAATTTTGCAGCATTTCCTGTTGAACAGATTTGCCTTGTGGAGATAAATGAATGACCCGTGCTGGTGTTGAGTTAGCTTGTTTAACGGCGGTTATAGCTTTTTTAAGCGGCGCATACGTCATTACCATACCTGGACCACCGCCATAGGGGCGCTCATCGACGCGGCGATGTTTGCTATCGCTAAACTCACGTAGGTCCCAACATTTAACGCTAATCAAATCTTTTTTTTGTGCGCGACCAGTAATACCGCTCGCTAAAGCAGTGAACATTTCAGGAAATATGGTGATGATATTGAAGTTCATTGTATAAATTGAAAAACACTTGTTTTTATTTTAAAGGAATTATGACATGAAACGACATGATATGTCGCAGGAATCCATCCCCCTCCCTAAATTCAGTATAAACGGCAAATTTTGCGAGCGCAATACGGTATTTTTTACGGTGTTGTAAAATTAAAAATTTCTTTTTAAAATGATGCTAGGGCGGGGGAAGGATGCCATCTTGCTTCTTTGGGAATTTTTTGTTTTTCGTAATATCTCAAAATTTTTGGGTGTTATAATTATGATTACGTAGCCGCAGGCTTTAGCCTGCGGTATATTAACGCAGACTAAAGTCTGCGGCTACAGTCTGCGGCTAAAAAATCACTATTAATATGAGTTATTCAATAATCCCCTACACCAAAATACTTATGCCCTCAACTAGATCTAAATAAACCCATTCGGTATTAGCATAATTTTTCCCAATATCAAGTGGTGTAATGACAGTGCGACCTATCACAGCGCGACCGCTTTTACCACCCAGGTAGTTGACGGTATGTATTCCCCATGGATTATGGAAAGCATAGATTTTGTCGTTTTTTTCACCGACATAAAGCATGATATGCCCGGGCATCCAGATCAAGGTAGTAAACGGTTTTCCAAGTTTGATAATTAAGTTTCTTTTTTGCTCATTATCTAAATTTTTTAACGAAATAAACTTGCCTGTTTTTGCTTGTGCTTCTGAATTACGCGGTAGCCAAATCGCAAAAGGAGCGAAGAGTGAACGCATTGTTTCGGAGCAATCACGGTAATTGTATAAATCACCCCATCCATAAGGGTTACCAAGGAAATTATTAGCAAGAGAAGCAATGTTTTGTTGAGTAAGTTCAAGTGGCCAAATTTGGGCGGTTTTTCTTGATAGTTTCGTTGTAACAGCTTGAGCTTTACCGTGGGTATCGCAGATTGCAGTTAAAACATGATAAAAAAGAGGCGTAGTTTTGATTAATGGAAAAATGGCGCCAATTTCAGTACTTGTACGATAGCGTTGCTGCAAATCGAGTAATGGTTTCTCATCTTGTAATGCTGTGATATAGCGGTGTTGACGCCATGTATCGATAAATTCATTATCAACGGTCGCAAGATCAAGACTTTTTATCCAACCATAACAATTATATGGAGTAATGACTAAATCCCATTGCTTATCAAATGTTGTATGTAAAATATAAAGCGGAATATTAGCGCCTAAATATGCTGTTTGCATATTATCAAAAGGATAACCTTTGCCTGCAGTGTCCCAATCACTAAAAGATGGACTGTCAGTTGGCAGTACTCGTAAGGCTGTTATGCGTACGGTAATCGCTTTATGTTGTTTATTGGGAAAACTGCCTAAATTAAGATTGAGCTCAATATTTTCTGCCCAGAATTTGGTATGTAGGTTTTGGTTTGCATCCCAACCAGGATTACTTTTAAAAGCATTTATAATTTTGATTAAATCATTTTTTATTGCACTTTTACTGTGCCAAGTGAATGGATCGGTCCAGGGTAAATAAAACTTTTTCAAATAATCAACACGCAGTTTTGCGGCATTTTCATTTGAAATCAGTTTTTGTTTAGCCTGATTTTCTTGTACAAACGCTAAGTTATTTTGTGGAACTTTGTTTAATTCGCGATTTAAGGCATTTTGGCTAATACAACCAGTGAGATTAATTGACAATATTATGCAGAAGAATATGGCGATTATTTTGTTAAGAGATATTTTCACAGTTTGATATTAGATTTTTAGTTGTTATAGCTGCAGATCTGTAGCCGCAGGCCCGTAGCCGCATCCGTAGCCGCAGACCCGTAGCCGCAGACTTTAGTCTGCGTATAAGTCATAGACAGATCAAACAGCGTGGAAAACAGCCTTCCCTCCCACCCACCCCCAAAAAATACCGTATTAAACGCAAATATGCAATACAGTAATTTAACGGGAAGTTAAATTAAACAAGGTGAAGAGTCGGCTTGGGAAATTTTCGTGTTATTGAAAAACAGGTGAAAATGGATTACATTGCTCACGTATTCGCTAGTTGGTAATTATTGGTGGTACATTCTTTGATTTGCTTTGTGTTTTAAGTCGGTGTAACAGGTCAAGTTTAAAAAACAATAAGTCTTTTTAAAATAATATGTTAAATGAAGTTTTCATAATATTGGTATTGCTTAGCCATTTTGTTTATACCGCGTGGTTGCTCAAAAAAGATCTACATATTTTGCAGTTAAATTCTTACTTCAATGATCGTTGTTTACAGTGGTTGCGTGCCAAATGGACTTTGGTTTTTCCTGAATATAACTTATTGCCGCTGTTTGCGATTCCGCTATCCCTTTTACTACCGAAATTTTCAGTATTATTATATCTTTTTACCGCCTATCTGGTGGTTTTGTTTAAAAAGCGCGAACAGGGTCAAGAGAAAAAACCGTTAGTTTTTACACCACGTGCTGTTCGGCTTTACGTGACGTGCATATTGTTTTTAGCTTTTATTGACGTTGTAATTTGGTTTTGGCTTGGGTTTACTCCCAGGATATATTTATTTTTAAGTATTATCGTATTGGCAACGTTTAGTTACTTTAGTTGTTTGTTGTTGTTTTTTAGTAATTATTTTCTTACACCACTGGAAAAAGTGATCACATTTTATTATTTTAATGATGCTAAAAAACGTTTGCAATGGTTGCGTAATTTGAAAGTTATTGGCATTACAGGAAGTTTTGGTAAAACTTCAACGAAGCATATTTTGAATGAGATTTTGCGGCATAAATACAATATTTTATCGTTACCAGGCAGTTTTAATACGCCCATGGGGATTGCAAAAATTGTCCGAACAGAACTTAAGCCAACACATGAAATTTTTGTTGCGGAATTGAGTGCCAAAAAAAGTGGAGATATTCGTGAACTTTGTAATTTAGTTCACCCGCAATTTGGTATTATTACAGCGATTGGGGAGCAACATCTTGAAACTTTTAAAAGTCTGGAAAATATCAAACAAACTAAAAATGAATTGATTGAGGCTTTGCCTGAAGATGGCACTGCATTTTTTAATATGGATAACGAACACTGCCGCGTTTTAGCTAAATTAACCAGGAGAAAAAGTATTTATTATGGGGTTGATGCAGATAACTTGGATTATAAAGCCAGCAATATACAGGTTAATGCAGATGGCAGTAATTTTATCGTTAAAAAAGCTAACGGTGAAACAGCAACCTTTCAAACTAAATTATTAGGGAAACATAATGTTTACAATATTTTAGCTGCAGTTGCGGTTGCGTCAGAATTGGGAATGGATTTCAAAGATATGCTTTACCCTATCCGCCAGTTGTCGCCAGTTGAACATCGTTTGGAATTGCGTAAAATTGGACCTGGCGCAACTTTGCTTGATGACACTTTTAACTCGAACCCGATTGGCAGTAAAATTGCTTTGGATGTGCTTGCCAGCATGACTGGAGCACGTAAAATTATCATTACGCCAGGCATGGTTGAGCTTGGTGAAAAAGAGTATGAGTTGAACTCTAAATTTGGTGAATATATAGCGGATGTTTGTGATTACGCTATTTTAGTTGGCAAAAAACAGAGTATAGCAATTTTAGAAGGCTTGAAGAAAAAACATTTTTCAGAACAAGCCTATTTTATTGCACAAGATTTCCAGGATGCATATAGACATTTATTAGGATTTTTGCAAAAAGATGATGTGGTGTTGTTTGAGAATGACTTGCCTGTGGACAGTTGAGAAATGAACGAATATCGCTATGCGATGTTTTTATTTTACAATAGTTAAAACGTTACCGTAGCCGCAAGTTTTAACTTGCGTGGCAAATGTTGCGCATATATATGATTTATTGCAGATTATATTGCAGGTTACAGCCTGCGGCTACGGAATCATAAATTAACTATTTGAAATTTTTGAAATGTTAAAAAATACCTATAATTTTTAAGAGTTAAAAATTTATGAAACTAAATATTGCGGTAATTTTTGGTGGTCGCAGCGTTGAACACGAGGTTTCGATTATTTCTGCAGCGCAGTGTATGCAGGCGATCGATAAAGAAAAATATCAGGTGGTGCCTGTTTATATAACTAAACATGGAGTTTGGTATACAGGTGATAAGCTGCTCAATATTGAAAATTTTCGTGATCTTGAAAAGCTTTTAACCCAATGCCAGCCGATTTTAGTTTCGCAAAATGCTGGTGAACATATTATTTATAAAGCAAAACCAAGTTTGTTCGCCAAAAAAGAATTGGTGAAAATTGATGTTGCTTTTCCTATGACGCATGGCACATACGGTGAAGATGGTACCTTGCAGGGACTGTTGGAGCAGATGAATATTGCTTATGTTGGATGTGATGTTTTAGCATCTGCGTTAAGTATGGATAAAATTACGGCAAAAATATTGCTGCGGACTTTACAAATACCAGTTTTAGACGATTTTTGTTTTTATACGGAGGAATGGATTGATAATAAAGATCAGGTTGTCACAAAAATTCAGGCTAAGTTTCCTTATCCTTTGATGGTCAAACCAGCCAATCTTGGCTCAAGTGTCGGTGTCAGTGCGGTTAATAATAGCCAGGAATTGGAAGATGCGGTTGATTTGGCTGTGAGTATGGCTTCTCGTATCTTGATCGAACCGAAAATTACTAATCTCAAAGAAGTTAATTGTGCTGTTCTTGGGGACCACGAATTTGCTGAAACTTCTGTTTGCGAAGAATTATTTAATAGTGGCGAATTTTTGTCCTATCAGGATAAATATTGCGGTAGTGGTAAAATAGCAGCTAAAGGCCAAGAGTGTTGCGGTAGTTGCGATACAACGGTAAAGCTGGAAAAACAAGGTATGCTGAGTGCAAAACGCCAAATTCCTGCCAATATATCAGCTGAGTTAACTGCTAAAATTGAAAATTTAGCCAAACAAGCCTTTAATGGATTGAATTGTGCTGGCGTTGTGAGAATTGATTTTTTAATTGATCAAAATACCAATCAAATTTATCTTTGTGAGTTAAATGCGATTCCCGGATCGCTAGCCTTTCATCTTTGGGTGCCGCGCGGTAAAACCTTTACCGAGCTAACCAATCGTCTGTTAGAAATAGCTTTAAAACGTCATCGTGAGAAAAATAATTTGACTGTGTCTTATGCAAACAATATTTTGCATGGGTTTCAGTTGGGAAATAAATGCAAATAACGATTGCTTAAAATTGCTGTTTTTTTTGTTTTATTTGTAATTGTTGGTTAAAGCTTGTGACTACGGTATTTACATATATTATACCTTTGTCGTATAACTCAATTAGATCAAATTAGATTTTAAAAGTACAATTGGATATTTGTAATCTAAAACGATCTAATTGGCTAGGTGCTAGAAACTATGCAAACCATAGACATAATCCCAAAAAAATAAAAGGCATTCAAAACATGAAAATAATTCTCCGTCGTCGAGCAATCGTTGATGAAAAGTTACAGGCAAGTAATTTACCACCTTTACTACAGCGTCTTTATGCAGCACGAGGAGTGACATCTCCCGATGAAGTTGCTTATGATTTGAAGAACTTGGCTCATTTTGCTGCTTTAAAAAACATTGACCTTGGTGTTGATTGTTTAATTGCGGCTCTTACTAAACAAGAGAGAATTTTGATTATTGGTGATTTTGATGCTGATGGTGCGACGAGTACCGCTTTGGCAGTTTTGGCACTACGCGCTTTTGGTTTTCATAATGTTACCTATCTGATTCCTAATCGTTTTGAATTCGGTTATGGACTAACACCTGAAATTGTTGCTGTTGCCGCAACTATGCAACCCGATTTAATTATTACTGTTGATAATGGCATATCCAGTCATGCTGGCGTTGCGGCTGCCAATCAATTGGGGATAAAAGTTTTAGTTACCGATCATCATTTGCCGCCATTTGAATTACCAGATGCTGTTGCAATTATCAATCCTAGCCAAGCAGAAGATATTTTTCCAAGCAAAGCTCTAGCTGGTGTTGGTGTGGTTTTTTATTTGATGTTGGCTCTGCGTAGTCGTTTACGTCAAATCGGCTGGTTTCAACAACGAGGAATTCTTGAGCCGAATTTAGCGCAATTTTTAGATTTAGTTGCCTTGGGAACGGTCGCCGATTTAGTACCACTTGATTACAATAACCGAATTTTGGTGCAGCAAGGCTTGGAGAGAATACGTTCCGGAGAATGTCGTGTTGGTATTAAAGCTTTATTGCAGATAGCGAAACGTGATTATGAACAGATTACAACGTCTGATTTGGGATATGCAGTTGCGCCGCGCCTGAATGCGGCTGGGCGCTTGGATGATATGTCATTAGGCGTAGAATGTTTATTGAGTGATGATGCTGAACATGCAGCGCAAATGGCTAAAGCACTAAATGATTTGAATGATACTAGGCGCGAAATTGAAAGCGATATGCAGCAGCAGGCTTTGTTAGCTTTAGCTAGTTTATCTTTACAACAAAACTTGCCACATGGGCTTTGTATTTTTGATCCAAATTGGCATATTGGTGTTGTTGGTATTTTGGCGTCCCGTATTAAAGAACGCGTGCATCGACCGGTCATTGCTTTTGCTGCTTTGAACGATGAGGAAATTAAAGGATCGGGGCGTTCGGTAACGGGTTTACATTTGCGTGATGTTTTGAGTAATATTGCCGCTTCTTATCCGGATTTGATTACTAAATTTGGCGGTCACGCCATGGCGGTTGGTTTAAGTTTGCGTCGCCAAAATTACGAAGCGTTCAATGCAGCATTTATTGCGGAAGTAGAGAAGCATCTGAAGGAAGAAGATTTGCAAGCAAAAATTTATACCGATGGTGAATTAGAGCCTGAAAATATTTGTTTAACGACAGCTAAAATATTGCGTAAAGCTGGTCCATGGGGACAAGAATTTCCTGATCCGGTATTTGAAGGAGATTTTAACGTTTTGCAACAAAAATTAGTGGGACAAAAGCATCTGAAAATGTTTTTAGCAATACCCGGTGGGAGTAATATGGTCTGTGATGCAATTCGATTTAATGCTGATTTGAAGCATTGGCCAAATGAGCGTTGCAAAAAAGTTCATATTGTTTATCGTTTGGATGTAAACGAATACAATGATAATTATTATTTACAGTTAATTATAGAGCATTTACAGGAGATTTAATTCATATTAGCCAGCGAAAAAATATGATTAGTAACTTATCAAAAAGTTCTGGCAAAGTTGGATAAAATTTAAAACTACGGTATTGTTTATCTCAAAAAATTCTGTATTCTAATTCGGGCGGCAGGGTGGGGTTGGCTCAGTGTATCCCGCCGTCCCACCCCAAAAAATACAACAATTTTTGAGCTTTAACAATACGGTATTTTTTAATTATTTACAGATTTTTGGTATTTACCATAATCAACTCTTTATCCATGGTATGGAGCATCAGCAAAAATGCGCGTTTTAGGTATTGAAACTTCTTGTGATGAAACCGGGATTGCGATTTATGATTCGGAATGCGGTTTATTGTCACACGCTTTACATAGTCAAATAGCCATGCACGCTGTTTATGGGGGCATTGTTCCCGAATTAGCATCGCGTGATCATGTGCGTAAAGTAATTCCGCTTCTGGAAGAAGTTTTGGTGAAAGCAAATCTCAATAAAACCGATCTTGATGCAGTGGCTTATACAGCAGGTCCTGGCTTGGTTGGTGCCTTGTTAGTTGGAGCGGCAGTTGCGACCAGTTTTGCATTTGCCTGTAAAATTCCTGCCATTGGTGTGCATCACATGGAAGCGCATTTATTAGCACCAATGCTGGAAGAAAATCCGCCTGAATTTCCGTTTATTGCGTTACTTGTTTCTGGTGGACATACGCTTTTAGTGCAGGTTGAAGATATTGGCAAATATCAAATTTTAGGTGAAAGCGTGGATGATGCTGCAGGTGAAGCTTTTGATAAAGTGGGTAAGATTTTAGGTTTGCCATATCCGGGTGGTCCTGCTTTAGCAAATTTGGCAAAGCTTGGCAATCCAAAACGTTTTCGCTTTCCGCGCCCGATGGTGAATCGCCCAGGACTTGATTTTAGTTTTAGCGGATTGAAAACTTTTTCTTTAAATACTTTGCATGAATTTGGTGATGATCCACAAACCAAAGCTGATATTGCTTACGCATTTCAAGAAGCGGTCATTGATACTTTGCGCATTAAATGTAAACGCGCTTTGCAACAAACCCAATTAACTCGGTTAGTGGTAGCAGGTGGCGTTAGCGCAAACCTCGTTTTACGCACACAATTGCAAAAATTGGCACATGATGAAAGGGCAAGCGTTTATTACCCGCGCTTAGAGTTTTGTACCGATAATGGTGCGATGATTGCATACACTGGTTATAGACATTTATTGCTCGGGCAGAAGGGCGATCTTGCCATTAAAATTTTACCGCGGTGGGAGATTGGAGTGACAAAGAAATGTTGAATTTTAAATTTTAAATTTTGAATTAATGAATCGCTCTGCGATGTTTTTTGATAATTTAAAAGCAAAAAATTGCAACATTAAAAATAACATATTGATTTATATAGCAATTTACCTTACATATCTATATTAAAATATAGTTTCCTTATCTTCGACTAGAGATACTTAATCATTAATAAAATATGGGCATGGTGTACTTATGGATAAAAATAACAATACCAAAATAGAATCTTTTGAAAAAACACTTTTTAAAACAGCAGACAAGTTACGTAAAAATATGGATGCTGCCGAATATAAGCACATCGTACTTGGGCTTATATTTTTGAAATATATTTCCGATTCTTTTGAAGAACTTTATGCCAAAATAAAAGCTGGCGAAGGCGAATTTGCTAATTCAAACCCGGAAGATCCAGACGAATACCGCGCTGAAAATGTTTTTTTTGTCCCACAAATCGCACGCTGGTCATATCTCCATTCTCGTGCCAAGCTTCCATCTATCGGCAAAGATGCTGATGATGCAATGGAAGCAATCGAAAAAGAAAATCCTACTCTCAAAGGCATTTTGCCAAAAGTTTTTGCGCGCCCTAACTTAGACAAAGCCGCACTTGGTGGGCTTATTGATCTTATTGCCAATATCGCCTTAGGTAATGCTGCCGCAAAAAGCAAAGATATACTTGGACGCGTTTATGAATATTTTTTGGGTGAATTTGCCAATGCTGAAGGTAAAAAGGGCGGGCAATTTTACACGCCAAAAGCTATCGTGCGCCTGATGGTAGAAATGGTTGAGCCTTACAAAGGCAGAGTATTTGACCCTTGTTGCGGTTCTGGCGGTATGTTCATCATGAGCGAAAAAGTCATTCAGTCGCATCAGGGGAAAGTTGATGATATTTCTATTTATGGACAGGAAAGCAACCAAACTACTTATCGCTTGTGTCGCATGAATTTGGCGATACGCGGTATTGATGGCTCACAAGTAAAATGGAATACGGAAGGATCTTTTTTAAACGATCAACACAAAGATCTTAAAGCTGATTTTATTCTTGCTAATCCGCCGTTTAACGATAGTGATTGGTCAGGACAGCTTTTACAAAATGATCCGCGTTGGCAATATGGTATGCCACCAGCATCGAATGCCAATTTTGCCTGGTTGCAACATATGATTTATCACCTCTCGCCCAAAGGCGTTATGGCGTGTGTGTTAGCTAATGGTTCACTTTCCAGTCAAACCAACAACGAAGGCGAAATCCGCAAAACTTTGGTTGAGAATGATTTAGTGGATTGCATTGTCGCTCTTCCCAAACAGCTTTTCTACAACACAGGCATTCCAGCATGTATCTGGTTTATTTCCAGAAAGCGCACGGGAAACGGCGATCGCAAACGCACGGGCGAAGTTTTATTTATTGATGCCAGCGATGTAGGTTACATGGAAGATCGCACCCATCGTGGCTTTAGCGAAGAAGATATTGCCAAAATATCTAGTACCTACCACGAATGGCGCAAGCAAAATGGCAAATATGAAGACATGAAAGGCTTTTGCAAATCCGCAAAAATAGAAGAAATCACTAAACATAATTTTGTTCTAACGCCAGGACGTTATGTTGGTATTAAAGATGAAGTGGATGACGGAATACTGTTTGCAGATAAAATGGTGGAATTAACCAAAAAACTTGGCGAACAAATGGCGGAAGAGAAAAGGTTGGATGAAGAAATAAAAAAACAACTGAAAAATGTTGGGTTTATTTTATGAAAAAAAACACTAAAAAGATTGTTCCAAATAATTCATTTACTGAAGTAATTCTCTATAACACACCAGATGGTAATGTAAAAGTAGAGATTTTTCTCAAAGATGAGAATATCTGGCTTACTCAAGATAAAATTGCACAACTGTTTGGCGTCGATAGATCAGTAATTACTAAGCATCTTAAAAATATTTATGAATTAGGGGAATTGGGTGCTGCAGCAACTCGTGCAAATTTTGCACAAGTTCAAAATGAAGGCGAAAGACAAGTAAGGCGAAATATTGAATTTTACAACCTGGACGCAATTATTTCTGTTGGCTATCGCGTTAATAGTAGACAGGCAACACTTTTTCGAATTTGGGCAACTGAGCGACTACATGAGTATATTATCAAAGGATATACGATGAATGATGAGCGTCTGAAGGATCCAAATTATATTTTCGGCAAAGATTACTTCGAAGAACAACTTGCCCGTATTCGCGATATTCGCTCCAGTGAACGAAGGCTATATCAAAAAATTACTGATATTTATGCGCAGTGCAGCGCAGATTATGACTCTAAAAATGATGTTACCAAACGGTTTTATGCGACAGTGCAGAACAAACTTCATTTTGCTATCACTGGCAAAACTGCGGCGGAAATCGTCTATGAAAGAACAGGCAGCACAAAGCCTAACATGGGACTTACCACATGGAAAAATGCACCCAAAGGTAAAATTCGCGAATCAGATGTGATAATTGCAAAAAATTATTTAAACGAAAATGAACTTGACCATCTAAATAGAATTGTAACCATGTATCTTGATTATGCGGAAATGCAGGCTAAACGTGGGATTATTATGTATATGAAAGATTGGGTTCAAAAACTTGATGCGTTTCTCAAATTTAATGAACGAGAAATTCTGCATAATGCTGGTAAGATAAGCCACGATGTTGCAGAGGCGCTAGCACTAGGCGAATTTGAAAAATATCGAGTTATTCAAGATCATATGCTTGAGTCGGATTTTGATAAAGAAGTGAAAAAAATGTTAGGAATAAGAAAGAAAAAATAGCAGGGGAAAATAAATGAAATTCGGCTTGAACGATCAGGAAATACAGCAAATACAGTCGGTTTTTGCCAAATACCCAGCAATTCACACAGTGCTAGTTTTTGGCTCGCGTGCCATAAACACTTTTCAACCCGCATCCGATATCGATTTAGCATTAAAAGGCGATATCAATTTTGGTCTTTTAGCGCAAGTAAAAGGCGAATTAGAAGAATTGCCGTTACCGTATTTTTTTGATGTAGTCAACTATCACGATATTAATACCACTGAATTTAAAGACCAGATTGATAAACATGGGAAGATTTTTTATTTGCGGGGGTGGGAAGAGGTGAAGTTGGGGGATGTGGCGGAGATTTTAAAGTTACAATGGAAATCTGGGGATGAAGAGCAAAAATATATTGGTCTTGAACATATCAATCAAGAAGAGCTTACAATAAATGGTTTTGGCTGTTCTAACAAACTTGAAAGTAATAAATTTTATTTTAAAACTGGGGATATACTTTTTGGAAAGTTAAGACCTTATTTTAGAAAAGTTTGGCTAGCAAAATTTGACGGGGTATGTTCAACTGACATTTGGGTAATTAAGGCAAGAGAAAATAATGATCAGAAATTTTTATTTTACTTTGTAGCTAATCCTGTGTTCATTGATAAATCAATGGGAGCTAGCACAGGAACTCATATGCCAAGAGCTGATTGGAATTTTTTGATAAATACAAAATGGTATATACCATCGCTCCCAGAACAACATGCAATTGCCGCTGTCTTATCCTCTTTAGATGATAAAATCGAACTTCTACGCGAACAAAATAAAACCCTCGAAGCTACCGCGCAGGCGGTTTTTAAAGAATGGTTTGTGAATTTTAATTTTCCCGGCGCAACTGGGAAAATGATTGATTCAGAGCTTGGCGAGATTCCAGAGGGGTGGAAGATTGGAAAGTTGGGAGAAGAGTTTGAAATTATAATGGGACAATCTCCAGACGGCAAAAGTTACAATGAACAAGGAGAAGGAATGATTTTTTTTCAGGGGCGAACAGATTTTCAAGAAAGATTCCCAAAAACTCGTCTTTTTACTACAGAGCCAAAAAGAATAGCGGAAAAATTTGATACATTAGTAAGCGTTCGTGCCCCAGTAGGAGATATAAATGTTGCGTTTGAACAATGTTGTATTGGTAGAGGATTGGGAGCAGTTAGAAGTAAATATAAATCTTATGCACTTTATAAAATAAAACCTCTAAAAGAAGTTTTTGAAAATTTTGAAACAGAAGGAACAATTTTTGGTTCAATTAATAAAGATAGTTTTTTAAATATTGAAGTAATAATTCCATGTTCTGTAATTATTGATGATTTTGAAAAAACGATAAATCCAATTGATCAGAAAATTTTTAACAATAGTTCCCAAATTCAAACCATTTCCAATCTTCGCGATGTACTTTTGCCGAAGCTGATGAATGGTGAGGTGAAAGTTAGAATGATTACTAATTCATAAAAGCTGATTAAAAATGATCAAAAAAATTATAAAAATAAATAATCTTGGTATTTTTTCGGACTATAAATGGGATAACCAAGATTTACCTGATTTTAAACAGTACAATCTTTTTTATGGATGGAATGGTTCAGGAAAAACGACACTTACCAAATTATTTTCTGCTTTAGAAAAGGGATTGTTGCACGACTTTCCTAGCTTAGAATACGAAATAGAATCGGAAACAGGAAGTTTCAAGAACAACCAAGTCTTTAATAAAAAAGTAAGGGTTTTTAATCAAGACTATATTACAAATCATATTGAAATTATAGGATCAAAAGCAAAACCAATTTTAATTTTAGGGGAGGAAAATAAAGTTATTTTGGAGCAAATAATAAAGGATGAAAATTCTTTAAATGAATCACAGGATAGGAAGAAAGAGCAAGAAGAATTAAAAGCAAGAAAAGAAGCAGAAAAAGGAAGAAAATTCACGGATGTTGCAAAAATTATTGGAACAAATATAAAGGGAGAATTATCGAGAAACTATAGAAAACCAGAAGCAGAAAGAGCATTTCGTTTGCTTTTAAAAAAAGAACTTTTAGGTGAACATGATGTAAGTAAATATCTTATTGATTTAAAGCAGGAGGAAAAACCAACAATAGATGAGATGATTTTACCTGATTTGTCTCAAAAACTAAATTTAATCACTCAAAAAAGTAAAGAATTATGTTTGCAAATAGTTGAATCTTTAGTAATTGAAAGATTGAAAAATAATATTGATATTTCGCAATGGGTTGAATCTGGTCTTGCTTTGCATTTACGGCATACTGCAAAAAAATGTGAATTTTGTAATCAGCATTTATCAGAAGAAAGAATACAAGAGTTAATGAATTATTTTAATGAAGAAGACCAAAAGCTAAAAAAATCACTAGATATAAACATATTACAGTTAAAGGAAATTTACAAAATTATCGAGTCGTTATGTATAATAGATAAAGCAAATTTTTATACAGAATTTCAGCAAGAATATACACAAAGATGTGAGCTATTTAGTAGCAATAAAGCAAATCTATTAGAACATATTTTTGATTTAATCAAGATATTAGAAGCTAAAAAAAATAAAACCATGAAGCATGTTAATTTAGAATTTGAAGTTGTTACCAATAATGAATTTGAAAAAAGTATGATGGATATAAATAAAACAATTCAAAGTCATAATAAGAAGACGGCTAACTTTCAGGAACGAAAAGAAGAAGCGCTTAAAAAACTAGAGAATCATTATATAAGTGAAATATTTGATGAGGTGAGAGAAATAAAAAATACTATTAATGATTGTGATATAGAAATAAAAAAGCTAAATAGTGGGGATGAACAAACAGCCAGTATACCAAAATTAAAACAGCGAATTATTGAGAATAAGGCGATAATATCATCGGAACATAAGGGGTGTGCAGATTTAAATAGAAATTTGGAAATTTTTCTTGGTAGAAAAGAAATTATTTTTGAAGTATCGCCAAGTGGTGGTTATGTAATTAAAAGAAATGGAAAAGTTGCAAAAAACTTGAGCGAAGGAGAAAAGACAGCGATTGCTTTTGTTTATTTTGTAGTTCATTTAAAAGACCAAAATTTTGACATCAAGGATGGAATTATTGTTATTGATGATCCAGTTTCAAGTTTAGATTCAAATTCACTTTTTCAAGCGTTTGCCTTTCTCAAAAATAGTGTTACGAACGCAAAACAAGTATTTTTATTTACTCATAATTTTGAATTTTTAAGACTATTACTAAATTGGCTGAATTTTTTTAATAGAGATAAGAAAAACAAGCAGCCATATTTTATGATATACAATAAAATAGATATAGATACTGATGAAAGAGTGGCGACAATTAAAAAACTAGATTCATTATTAGTAAATCATGAAAGTGAATATCATTACTTGTGTAAGCTTTTATTTGAATGTGAGTCAGATGGAACGATCGCGAAAATTTATCATATCCCAAATGTCGCCAGAAAGGTTTTGGAAACATTTTTAATGTTTAGAGTTCCCAATAACAATAAAATTTATGAAAAATTAAAGAGTTTAGATTTTGATGAGAATAAAAAAACTGCAATTTATAAATTTACAAATGACCAATCGCATATTACAGGAAAAGGTTTTGATCCATCATTGGTGATGGAAACACAAAAAAATGTTAAGTATTTATTGGAAATGATGGAAAACGTATTTCCGGAGCATTTTACTATACTAAAAGCATCAATTTAGGATGGATTGCAAAAAATACCCAATATTCGCAATTTTTATCCAAAAAACATTATTTTTTACGTACAACATTTTTTATTTCGCTCTTTCAGAGCTCAGAAAACTTGGGGTATTAACCCAGGGTTACGTTACTACTGCGTAGTTTCCCTTTTCCTGTTGCACTTCCTGTTTCACATGAAAAGCCAGCCAAAAACTCCTTGTTTTTGGCGCTTGTTGGGAAAAAACATGTTTTTTCTTTTCCAACTCGCCACTGGGCTATAGGTTATTGCTGCTACTTCGTAGCTGCTTGAACAAAAACTACAACGTAGTGATAATAACTATAGCCCAGGGTGACTTAGCAACGAAGTTGCGACAGGAACCATGGGGTTTGGTTGGGACCTGGGACTGGGAAAGCAGCCCCCAGAAATATTAAGCTCTGAAAGAGCGTGATAATTTTTTTATGTTGCGCATTTTAGGATTTAATATCCAAAAACAACCGATATTTGCAAGATTTTGTTAAAAAGCATTGATTTTTGGCAATTTTCTTGTTATATTTCACATTCTGATCGTTACCAATCTTCAATTAAGGATTAAAAATATTTCCATGCTACTAAACTTCAAAGTCAAAAATTTTCGTTCCATTAAAGAAGAAATTGTTCTTGATCTTCAGGCGACAAGCGATGATGCGATGAAATCGGATGCAGTTTTTAATTGCGGTAATGTTTCGTTGCTAAAATGTGCAGCAATTTATGGACCTAATGCTTCTGGAAAAAGTAATATTTTTAAAGCTTTTGCAGTTTTTCGCATGATGATTTTAGAATCTCTTCTACGTAGTAATACTCAAGTAGATTTGCCTAATGAATTTTTTAAATTGAGTGAAGATACGGAAAACCAATCGTCACGGTTTGAAATGACTTTTTTATTAGATGAAGATATTTTTAGTTATGGATTTGAAATAGATAAAAAAAGTATTACAGCAGAATGGTTGAAACAAAAAAAAGGAAACAAAATTTTATTCACAAGAAAGAAGCAGGAAATCAAGCATAATAAAAATTACTTTTCAGAAGCATCGGGAGATTTAAAAAAGAAAACAACGGAAAGAGTTTTATTTTTGACGCTTCTTGCTAGTTACGATCAGCCAATCTCAAAAAAAACAATCCAATTAATTCAGAAAACAGGCTTAATATCTGGGGCAGAAAGAGCTAACACGCTAAACTATACAATAGATCAATTCTTAAATAATTCCAGTATGGCTGAAAAAACTAAGGATTTCATTGTTAAGGCGGATTTTGGGGTCGCAGATATAAAGATCAGTAAAAAAATAATTTCCGCCAAAGAGATTAAAAATATCCCTGATAAGTTTAAGGAATTATTCTTTAAAGAAGACTCCAAAATTGCTGAGCATAGTTTGATTTTTTTTCATAAAAAATACGACAAGCACGGAAAAGAAATAGCGAGCATTCCTTTGAATTTTTTTACAGAAGAGTCAGATGGAACGCAGCAGATGTTTGCACTTTCAGCACCTATTATTGATGCTCTGGAAAACGGAAAAATTTTATTTATTGACGAACTTGAGGCGAATTTACACCCGGTTTTGTGCCAATATTTGGTTTCAATTTTTAATTCTAAAGAAAAAAACCCTAATAACGCTCAATTTATTTTTACAACCCATGCTGTTTCACTCTTGGACGAAGATTATCTGCGCAGAGATGAAATTTATTTTATGGATAGAGATGAAAAGGGAACGACTGAATTATTTTCATTAGCTGATATTTCCGAAAGAAAGGGCGTAAATTTTGCTAAAAGATATTTAGAAGGTAGGTATAAGGCTTTACCGTATATTGCCGATTTTGAAAATTTAAAATTTTCCAAGCAAGTATGACAAATTATCGAGGCACAAATCATCGTCCAACACATCCAAAAATTTTCGTTTGGGCGCATACTGAAAGAGCGGAAATAGAATATTTTCAGGAATTCAAAAACCATCTTAAAACTGCATTGTTGATACCTAAGAAAGCAGTTTGTTGGGATCCATGGGAGCTAATTAAAAAAGTTATCGCTTGGAAAGAAAAAGATAAGTTGGGGAAACAAGAGATTTGTGAAGAAGATGGGGATCAGATTTGGTGCGTTTTTGATGTTGATGCTTTTTATGAAAATCAACCAGAAAAATTGTTAAAAGCAATAGAAAATGCTCACGAAAATAATATTAAAATTGCCTATATAAACGAATGTTTTGAACTTTGGATTTTTATGCACCTCGAAAAACCAACTTCTCCAATTCCAAGAAAGAATCTTGAGAAAAAAAATCCAGCAAGTTTTTAAAAAATATAAGTTGGGTAATTTTGAAAAAAATAAGAAAGTATTTCAACCATTGCTGCCATTTCAGAATCAAGCAATAAAAAACGCTAAATATCTTGTGCCTCAACAATATAAAGAAATCAACTGGTGCAAAATGCTGGATAGTAGCGGCAATCCATCGACAAGTATTCATTTTCTTGTTGAAGAAATAAATTGTTTAATTTGTAGTAGTTGATCCACAACCAAAAAGAATGGAGCTTCTTAAATGACCCGCATATTTGAATCGACAATTGAAGAATTCGTTATTGAGCTTTTACAAAATCAGGGGTGGCAATATTTGTCACCAGAAGAGCAGGAATCGGAGCGGTTGAATCTTGGTGAAGTGGTTTTAAAAAATCGTTTAAAACATGCCATTGATGATCTAAATCCCAATATTCCCGAAGAAGCCAAAGATCAGGCTTTACGCCAAATTTTAAATCTACCGAGTCAAAATTTAATTGACAATAATGACGCTTTTCACCGCATGCTGACGGAAGGCATTGAGGTTGAGGTAATGGGCGTTGATGGAATCAAGGGCGACAAAGTACGTTTAGTTGATTTTGAAAATGCGAGTAATAACGAATTTTTAGCATGCAATCAATTTACAGTCATTGAAAATAACAACACAAAAAGACCCGATGTAGTTTTGTTTGTAAATGGCTTGCCGCTTGTTGTAATCGAGCTTAAAAATCCGACAGATGAAAATGCTACGGTGCAAAAAGCTTTTACCCAATTACAAAATTATAAAAATGCAATTCCATCACTTTTTTATTACAACAGTATTTTAGTTGCGTCCGATGGGTTGGATGCGAAGACGGGGACAATATCTTCGGATATTTCGCGCTTTCTTGCCTGGAAATCAATTGATGGATTGAAAGAAGACAAAACCACAGTTCCTCAAATAGAAACACTTATCAAAGGAATGCTCAAAAAAGAAACCTTGCTGGATCTGATTTGTCATTTTGTCGTATTTGAAAAAAGCAAAACCGAAGACGCCAAAACCAATTTAGCTACTGTTATTACCATCAAGAAAATTGCCGCTTATCATCAATATTATGCTGTCAATAAGGCGTTAGTAAAAACTCTTGCAGCATCAAGCGAAAATGGTGACAGAAAAGCTGGCGTAGTTTGGCACACACAAGGCAGTGGTAAATCACTTTCGATGGTTTTTTATACAGGGAAAACTGTTTTAGAACTCAATAACCCAACGGTTGTTGTGATTACTGATCGCAATGATCTGGATGACCAACTTTTTGATACTTTTGCCAATTGCAAACAACTTTTACGCCAAGATCCAGTGCAGGCAAAAAGTAGAAGCGATTTAAAAAAGCTTTTAAAAGTTGCTGGTGGCGGCATTGTCTTTACAACAATGCAAAAATTTTTTCCAGAAGATGGTGCTAATAATTTTGATTTATTATCGGAAAGAAAAAATATTATTGTCATGGCTGATGAGGCGCATCGCAGTCAATATGGTTTTAGCGCTAAAACACAAGAAAAAGGCGGCGAAATTTTAACCCGATACGGTTTTGCCAAATATTTACGTGATGCTTTGCCGAATGCCTCATTTATTGGCTTTACCGGCACACCGATTGAAAATGAAGATGTATCAACTCCTGCTGTTTTTGGTGACTATATTGATGTCTACGATATAGCTCAGGCGATTGAAGATGGTGCTACAGTGAAAATTTTCTATGAATCGCGTTTAGCTAAAGTTCATTTGAAACCCGAAGAAGTCGCAAAATTGGATGAAGAAGTTGAAGCAATCACTGAAGGCGAAGAATCAACTGCCAAAGAAAAGGCTAAAGCAAAATGGGCGCAACTTGAAGCGATTGTTGGGCACAGAGACAGACTGAAAATTATTGCTGCGGATCTTGTCGATCATTTTGAAAAACGCCGCGAAGTTTTAGACGGCAAGGGAATGATTGTTTGCATGAGTCGCAGAATTGCCGCTGAATTGTACGAGGAAATTATAAAAATCTGTCCTGATTGGCATGATCAGGATTTGAAAAAAGGGGCAATTAAAGTTGTTATGACTTCGTCTTCCTCCGATCCTGAAAATTGGCAAATTCATAGTACGACCAAGAAAAACAGAAAGTCTCTTGGTGAGAGATTTAAAGATATTGCTGATCCTTTGAAACTTGTTATCGTGCGCGATATGTGGCTCACGGGTTTTGATGTGCCGTGTTTGCATACGATGTACATAGATAAAGCAATGCGCAGCCATAATCTCATGCAGGCAATCGCGCGCGTGAATCGTGTTTTTAGAGATAAACCAGGTGGATTGATTGTTGATTATATTGGCATTGCTTCGGATCTAAAAACAGCACTTGCAACATATACCGCCAGTGGCGGAAAAGGTGATCCTGCCGAGCTTCAGGAAGAAGCGGTTGCGAAAATGCTAGAAAATTTTGAAATTGTAGAGCAAATGTTTAGTGGTTTTGCTTATAGGAAATATTTTGGCGCTGATACACGCCAAAAACTCACTATCATACTTGAAGCGCAAGAACATATTTTAAGTTTAGATGATGGCAAGAACAGGTTTACTAAACAAGTGAGTTTATTGTTACAAGCTTTTGCATTATCTGTCCCGCATCTAAAGGCTATGGCAATTAAAGATGAAGTTGGATTTTTTCAGGCGATAAAAGCGCGACTGGTTAAATTTGAGCCGGTTGGATCTGGGAAGTCTGACACTGAAATTGAAACGGCAATTAGGTAAATTGTAGACAAAGCGGTTGTTTCCGAAGGTATTATTGATATTTTTGATGCGGCTGGAATTAAAAAACCAGATATTTCAATTTTATCGGACGAGTTTTTGGAAGAAATTAAACACATGCCGCGAAAAAATCTTGCTTTGGAACTTTTAAAAAAGATTTTGAATGATGAGATCAAAATCAGAACAAGAAAAAATCTTATTCAAAGTAAGAAATTTTCTGAAATGCTAGGGAATGCAATTAAGAAATATCTAAATAACTTAATTACTGCCGCTCAAGTAATTGAGGAGCTAATCAGGCTTGCAAAAGACATACGGACATCAGATAAACGCGGAGAAGAGCTGAATTTACGCGAAGATGAATTGGCTTTTTACGATGCACTTGCCAACAACAAAAGTGCAAAAGACGTGTTGGGAGATAAGCAATTAGCTGTTATTGCTATTGAGGTATTTAAGAGTATTGAAGGAAATGCAACTCTTGACTGGACGCTTAAAGAAAGCGTTCGGGCAAGACTGCGCCGCGATGTAAAAAGGATTTTAAATAAATACGGTTATCCGCCAGATATGCAATTATTGGCGACTGAAAATGTATTGAAACAAGCTGAGCTTATGGCGGAGAATTTGTAACTCCCCAGTCGCAATCCCGTAGCCGCAGGCTTTAACCTGATTTATCTTTTTGTAGCCGCAAACTTTAGACTGCGTATCAATTTTGGCTCGAATTTTAATTTGGCTTTGATGTTTTGGGTTTCTGAATTTTATATATCTAATTTTATGTATTTGGGCTGTTGTTATTTGCCGATTTGGGTTTTAGATTTTAGTATTTATACAATATTATGTTATTCAAAATATATACGCATAATCGACCGCGCAGGCTAAAGCCTGCGGCTACGGGTTTGTGCCTACGTAATTGTAACCAGCAAACAATCAGTAAAAAAATATTTACCAAAAAATAAAAACCAATAAATCATTTACGATAGCTATTTCTTTCCATCTTCGGTAAAATTAATTCAATATTAATAACATAAAATGGCGTTGTTAAATAATTCGCATTAATAACGATTTTGTAGCCGCAGGCTTTAGCCTGCGATATATTAGGTGCAATAATTGTAAGTTACGCAGACTATAAAGTCTGCGGCTACGTCATAGTTTTTTCAATTATTCCACAACGCCACATAAAATTAAAAATTTCACTTATGTTCACACTAGCAGATTACATTATTATTTTTATTCTTGGCGCTTCTGTGTTGATCGGTTTAATGCGGGGTTTTGTGAAAGAAGCACTTTCATTAACTACCTGGATTTTGGCATTTGTGGCGGCTTTTAAATATAACAACGCTTTTGTTGGTTATTTTAGTCATTATTTTCAGACACCATCTTTACAAATTGCCGCATCTTTTACCTGTATTTTTATTGGTGTTTTATTGGTGGGCGCTATCGTCGGGCTTTTAGTGCGTAGTATTATTACCCAGATTGGTTTGGGCGGGATAGATCATATTCTAGGTATAGCTTTTGGGTTTGCTCGCGGTTCTTTAATTGTGGGAGCATTGCTTTTACTGTGTACTATGACATCTTTTCCTGAAAGCCCATGGTGGAAACAATCGGTTTTAATACCACATTTTTCTGGCGTTGTGACTTGGTTGCGTGGTTATATACCGAAAAATATTGGCGATCTTGGTTCCGTTACCGGTATTAGTATACCTAATGTTTCCATGCCTAATATAAATGTCGATTCTATTACGAACAGTGTTACCAGCACGATTAAATCGCAAGTAGGCAATATTATGGGTGGTGTGAGTGGTGGGCAATCCCAAGGGACATCTTTAGGTGGGTTGTTTTCTAAATAAAGTAGCCGCAAGCACGTAGCCGCAAGCTTTAGCTTGCGTATTAAACTTGGGAATTATTACCGACCTTACAAGATGGAAACTTATTATAACGCAGGCTGAAGCCTGCGGCTACGAAACTTGGCGCTACGAAGCCTGCGTCTAGGGTACTTTTGCAGATTTCTAAGATTTCTTTGAGATGTTAGCTTGTTTTTTTCCAGCTTGTTCCAGTTGGGGTATCTTCAAGCTCAACACCCATTCGTGTTAGCTCATCGCGAACTTGGTCAGATGTTTTCCAATCTTTGTTTTTTCTTGCTTCCTGGCGTTCGTTGATTAATTGTTCTATTTTGTTAACATCCAAACCGCTGCTGTCGCCGCGTAAAAACGTATCCGGGTTTTTTTGTAAAATACCAAAAATATTACGCCCTAAATAGCGCAGAACGGTAGCGTATTGTTCGACCTGCACAATATCTCCCTGTTCACGTAGTTTATTGATGTTGTGAGCCAGGTTAAATAAGTAAGATATAGCAAGTGGCGTGTTTAAATCGTCATTCATTCCAGCAAAAAATTGTTGGTAAACAGCATCAATTTCCAAATTATTTTTTCGGATATGATCTATCATAGTTGCGTCAATGATCATTTTTTCTTTCACGTCTTTGATAGCAGTGTAAAGGCGTCGCAAAGAGGCGTGTGTCATGTTTAAATTCTCAACTGTATAATCGAGAGGGCTGCGATAATGGCTCGACAACAAAAATAAACGCACAACTTCTGGATGATATTCTTTTAAAACTTCACGCAAAGTGAAGAAATTGCCTTTTGATTTCGACATTTTCTCATGGTTGAATTCAACAAAACCAACGTGCATCCAAATATTAACTACCGGATGGTTGTAAATCGCTTCCGCTTGAGCGACTTCATTTTGATGATGTGGGAATTTTAAATCAGCTCCACCACCGTGAATATCAAAACGTTCATCTAAGTGTAAAGCCGACATAACGACGCACTCAGTATGCCAGCCAGGGCGACCATCTCCCCAGGGCGACGCCCAGGATGGTTCTCCTGGTTTGGCTTTTTTCCAAAGTACGAAATCTAAAGGATCGCGTTTAGCGGTTTCAACTTCAACGCGTGTGCCGGCGCGTAAGTTATCCAGATTTTGATGGGCAAATTCACCATAAGCTTTAAATTTGCTAACTTCATAGTAAATATCGCCGTTTTTTGCAATATAGGCATATTTTTCCCGAAGAAGAGTATCAATTAATGCGATCATTTCCGGAATATTGTCAGTAGCGCGTGGTTCAGCAGTCGGTGGAATATTACCTAGCGCTGCTTCGTCTTCGTGCAGAGCAAGAATGAATTGTTGTGTTAACTCTGGCACACTCATGCGCAAAACCTGGGCGCGGTGTATTATTTTATCATCGATGTCAGTTATATTGCGGACATAAGTTACCTCATAACCTAAGGTGCGTAAATAACGCGTTAAAACGTCAAACACGACGGAAACCCGTGCATTGCCGACATGGCAGTAATTGTAGACGGTGAGTCCGCATACGTACAAACCGATTTTTCCTGGTTTGATTGGTTGTAGAGGTTCTTTGGTTTTGGAAGGGGTGTTGTATAGGTGTAACATAAGATGGAAATTTTAAATTATTGAATTTTTATTTTTAGGGATTTTGTAGCCGCAGACTGTAGCCGCAGACTTTAGTCTGCGGGTTAATTATTGTACATATAATAACGCAAGCTAAAGCTTGCGGCTACACCAAATTGTATTATATATTGGCGTGCACGGGATGTATGTTACGCAGACTGAAGTCTGCGGCTACAGTCTGCGGCTACGCAACTATAATTAGTACGATATCATAATTAAAATGCCATATGAACAATAAAAAACCACAAACCCTTTTTATCGCCGATTTGCATTTAGATGTATCTCATCCGAAAACCGTTGCTGCTTTTTTTTTGTTTTTGCAAACTAAGGCAAAAGAAGCGGAGGCATTATATATTTTGGGTGATTTATTTGTTGTTTGGGCGGGTGATGATGATCGCGGTATTTTAGCGAAACAAGTAAGAATTGCTTTGCAACAGCTTGTTGTTAGCGGCACTAAGGTTTTTTTGATGTCTGGCAATCGTGATTTTTTGCTTGGTAAAGATTTTGCTTACGATAGCGATTGTATTCTTTTGGAAGATCCGACGGTGATTGACCTTTATGGGCGGAAAACCTTATTGACGCACGGAGATTTGCTTTGTGGTAAAGATGCGTTGTACGCGAAATTTCGTGCTTTAACTCGTGATAAAGTGCGACAACAAATGTTTCTTAGTTTACCTTTTTGTATTCGTAAAAATGCTGCTTCTTTCGTTCATACCTTAAGTTGTATACGTGGTTTGAGCCGTTCGCGTGTGGATCTGAAAAATACGGTACAAAAAGAAGCGTTATTAATGATGCAAAAATTCAACGTCGATCAAATTATTCATGGACATATCCATATGCCATTGATCGAGGAAACAAATCAGGATGGCAAAAGAATGCGCCATATTGTGTTAGGTTCATGGGAAGAAAAAGAGCAAAACATTGCTACTGCGTTGTTTTATGAAAGTAATAGCGAGTGTGAGATGTTATCTGTAATGTAAGTGTATGCATCTAATTATCCGCGGTCTTAATTCTCTTTCTCCATTTGCTGATTCTTGCATTGCAACTATTGGTAATTTTGATGGCGTCCATTTAGGACATCAACAAATATTGGCGCGTTTACGGCAAAGTGCGCAAGCGCATGGTTTGCCATCTACCGTTATTCTTTTCGAACCACAACCGGTAGAATATTTTCAATCGAATGAAAAAAAGCTACCGCGTTTAACTACTTTGGTTGAGAAAATAAAGATTTTGCGCCAAGTAGGTATTGATCGGGTTTTGTGTTTACGTTTTGATGAGAGGTTGGCAAAATTATCGGCTGATGATTTTATACAGCGAGTATTGATAGCTAACTTACATATTAAAGGGCTGGTTGTTGGTGATGATTTTGTTTTTGGTTGTGATAAAGAAGGAGGAGGTGAACTTTTGCAACATGGAGTAAAACATAATTTTTCTGTCGTTGTTGTGCCAGCGTATAAGGTCGATGGTGTAAGGGTTGGTAGTACTGGGATTCGTAATTATCTAGAAAAAGGTGATTTGGCAAATGCTACGAAAATACTTGGAAGGGCATATGGTATTACAGGAAGAGTGGTGCATGGAGATAAAGTTGGGCGTGATTTGGGTTTTCCGACTGCCAATATTGCTTTGCATCATAAGGTTTTGCCACTCGCTGGTGTTTATGTAGCGCGCGTTCATGACTTAGATGATAAGAAAAAACATTATGGAGTTGCTAATATTGGGTTTCGACCAACAGTTGGTGGAAAAAAACTCCTGCTTGAGGTTTATATATTTGATTTTACGGAAAATATTTATCAACGTAAAATCACAGTGGATTTTTTGCATAAATTAAGAGATGAAAAGAAGTTTGCGGATTTTATGGAATTGAAGAATCAAATTGGTTTGGATGTTGCTAGGGCAAAGGAGTTTGTTTTTGATAAGATAAGGAAATCATTTTCTACATGATTATACTCATATGTGTTGGCGAAGAAGAGTGAATATTAACTGACCTGAAAACAGTTACCGATTGTTGACAAAAGATGCGCATTAGATGTAATCTGAACAAAATAATGTAAGTTTGACCACATAATATATGCAATATATTTTCGACCCTGAAAAAAACAAAAAGCTCAAAATGGAAAGAGGGGTAAATTTTGAGGATGCTATATTGGCTATAGCAGAAGGTGGCGTTTTGGATGTTAAAAAACACCCAAATGTTAAGAAATATCCAAACCAATGGGTTGCGATTTTACAGATAGAAAATTATGCCTATCAAATGCCATTTGTGGTGAAAAATGATTTTATATTTCTTAAAACAGTTTTTGCTAGTAGAGAAGCAACAAAATATTATCTAAAAAACGGAGGTAAATTATGAAAAAAAAAAGTACTCAGGCAAAACAAGTGCAATTAGATGAAGATGAACAGGAATTGGAAAATAATTTTGCATCACTTATGTCTGCAACAACCAAGAAAGAAGAAAAAACAAAAAAGATGTTGCAATTAGCAGCAAAGGACTACCCCAAAAAAGGGAAAAGAATAACGATTAGAGTTTATGAAAGTGATTTGGAAAGAATTAAAAAAATGGCTGTTGAGGAAGGATTGCCATACCAAACTTTTATTACAAGTGTTTTGCATAAGTTATCTACTGGTAATATGTGCGATTGCAGGCATCAAGTGCAATTTTCATAAAACAACAAGAAACTAATGAAAGCTCAATATTAAATATTTAGGAAAACCTAATGGCAGATTACAAAGTAAATTTACCAAAAACTAATTTCCCCATGCGGGCTGACTTAGCTAAACGCGAACCACAGTTTTTGGCATTTTGGCAAAAAATAGACATTTACCAAAAGATATGTAAACAAAATTGCCATATAAATCAATCAGTTAAAAAGGAAGCTGTAGAAAATTTCACACTACATGATGGTCCTCCATATGCTAACGGTGAAATTCATTTAGGTCATGCCGTCAATAAAATTTTCAAAGATATTATTATGAAATCGCGCATGTTGGATGGTTATGCAACGCCTTATGTGCCGGGTTGGGATTGTCACGGTTTGCCGATTGAATTAAATGTTGAAAAAAAACACGGACGGGCAGGGGATAAAATTACCAAAGAGGAGTTTATTGCCAAATGTCGCGAATATGCGGCAAGCCAGGTCGATGTGCAGCGTGAGGCATTTAAGCGTTTAGGTGTGTTTGGTGATTGGGAAAACCCATATTTAACAATGAAGCCAAGTTACGAAGCCAATATAATTCGTGCCTTAGGTGAAATAATAGAAAATGGTTATGTTGGGCGCGGATTTAAGCCAGTGCATTGGTGTACTGCTTGTGGTTCGGCGTTGGCAGAAGCGGAAGTTGAATATCAGGACAAAGAATCACCAGCGATTGATGTGCGGTTTCGATTTGTTGATTCTGAAAAATTCTTTCAAGAAAAATTCGGCTTGGAAAATATTAAAAATGCAAGCATACCAATTTGGACAACAACGCCATGGACTTTGCCTGCGAATGAGGCAGTGTGTTTGAATGCGGAGTTGGAGTATGTGTTGGTTGAATGTCGTGTTGTATTGGATGGCGTAGAAGGAGAATTGGAACAATTGTTAATTGCAAAAGAGTTGCTGGAAAGTGTGATGCAAAGATATGGGGTGAAAGATTATCGAGTTATTGCCAACTTTATAGGGGAACAATTTGATGAAGCAAGATTAGAGCCACCTGTGATAAAAACGGACAAAAGGCAATATGTACCAGTTATATTTGGTAAGCACGTTACGGTTGATGCTGGTACAGGCGCTGTGCATACCGCACCCATGCATGGTTTGGATGATTTTAAAGCTTGTTATGACAAAAATAACGTGGATAAATTAGGGAATATGTTGCTATGCATGGTGGATGCATTTGGTCGTTTTGGAGGATGGTGCAGTAATTTGCCTGATTTGATTAATGGAAAAAAAGTTTTCGATGCTAATCCAGATATAATTGAATATTTACGCAAAGATGGAATCTTAATTCAAGAAGAAAAAATAACGCATAGTTACCCACATTGCTGGCGACATAAAAAGCCACTTATTTTTTTGGCAACTAGGCAATGGTTTGCGTTTATGGATAAACCAGGCGTGCATGGTAAATCACTCCGCCAAATGGCATTGGAAGAAATCGAAACTGTAAAATGGCTAGCACCGCACGGCAAAGAACGCATCAAAGAAATGGTTGGCAATCGTCCTGATTGGTGTATTTCACGCCAACGCGTTTGGGGAACGCCTATTGCGCTTTTTGTACATATGAGTAGTGGTGAATCACGAGATGAAATGCATCCACAATGGCATGAATTATTGAAAATTGTTGCGAATGGTGTCGAACAGGAAGGAATTGAATTTTGGCAAAAACTAAACAAGGATGAATTTTTAAAACAACATGCACCTGAATATCCCAGTGAAGATTATACAAAAGTTACCGATACACTCGATGTTTGGTTTGATTCAGGTGTATCGCATTATTGCGTAGCTAAAGAACATGCTGAATTGCATTTCCCAGCCGATCTTTATATCGAAGGTTCAGACCAATATCGTGGTTGGTTTCAATCGTCATTACTCACCTCTCTAGCAATCAACGGTAAAGCGCCATACAAACAAGTTGTTTCTCATGGTTTTACTGTTGATGGTGCAGGCAAGAAAATGTCGAAATCTTTAGGTAATGTCATTTTGCCGCAAAAAGTTACTGATACGCTGGGCGCAGATATTTTACGTCTTTGGGCGGCATCGATTTATATGTATGAGGACTTACCCGTTTCAGACGAGATTTTAGCGCGCAATATTGATACTTATCGTTTAATCAGAAATACCGCACGCTTTTTATTGGGTAATTTAGCTGGATTTGATCCAACAAAAGATTTAGTTGCTCGCAATGAGTTATTGCAATTTGACCGAACGACAGTAATAAATATATTTTATACACAAAATGTAGTGAGTAATTTATACAAAACTAATGATTTTCCTTATGTCTTTCGCTCAGTCATTTCAGCACACCTTACCGATCTTAGTAATTTTTATTTTAGTATCATCAAAGATCGTTTATATACGATGCCTGAATCCAGTCATGGACGTCGTTCTGCTCAAACAGCTTTGTATTATGTTTTAGAAATTTTGGTGCGTTGTATTGCCCCTGTTTTAAGTTTTACTGCAGAAGAAATTTGGCAGGAAATGCGTGCAATGTGGCCAACTCAAGAGCGAGTCGAATCCATTTTTTTGAGTGAGTATATATCTTCTGATCCAAACAATGCTTTATTAAATCAGCAATGCTGGTCTTCTTATCTGCCGGAATCTCCCCCGGGAATAGCGGACGCAGTTAATGAGGAAATAGAAAAACATCGCGCCGCAGGCGAAATCGGCTCAAGCCTTGAGGCAGAAGTTGTTTTGTATTGTGGTGATGAGTTTGCGGAGTTGCGTAAACTTGCAGAAAAAGACGAGCTGCGTTTTGTCTTTATAACATCAGCGGCAATAATTAGACCATTGTCGGAGCGAGATGAAAAAGCTGTTGCGACCGATGATCCAGAACTTTGGATAACGGTAACCAAATCCCCACACCAAAAATGCCCACGTTGTTGGCATAGACGTGATGATATTGGCAAAAATCCAGAATACCCAGAAGTTTGTATGAGATGTGCTGGGAATCTTTCCGATTCTGAAGATTCAGGAAAATGTGAAACACGAAAATACGCATAAATTTAAATTATTGGCTATTTCGTTACGAGCGAAAATTTAGGGTGTTTATCGTGCATAGGGATTTGAAAGTTCAAATAGTTGATTTCTGCGGCGTTCTAATTCAACTTTCCGTCAAATGACCTACGGTATTGCTGACATAAAATTCTATTTTTATACTTAAGCATTATAAATAACTATGTTGTTTTTAATGTCCAATTGGGTATAATGAATATGAGGATTTTATTTTATAAAACAAATAAATTTTATGTACGTGATTTTATTAGAAAATTAAATACTGATGAACGTACTGAGATTTTGTCATGTCTTGAAAATATTGAAAAATTCGGTTTCGATAGTTCGGTAGTGCAATTTAGACATATTAGAAAAAAACTGTGGGAAATCAAAATTAGTGTTGATAGTAATGGATATCGTATTTTTTATGTTGCTGTGCATGGTGATACCATAGTTTTATTGCATGCTTATAAAAAGAAATCTCAAAAAGCTCCAATTAAAGAAATTGCTGTTGCAGAAAAAAGATTATTAGAGGTACTAAAAGATGAAATTTGTTACATTAACTGAAGTTATTAATGAAGAGTGTAAAGATAAGGAATTTGCTAAACTTTTCCAGAGAAAATGTTTAATTAACGATATTGCAACATTAATAGTACAGTTAAGAAAAAAATCGCGTTTAACTCAGAAAGAGCTAGCAAAAAAGGCGGGGACTACTCAGCCAGTTATTGCACGATTAGAATGCGGTAATGATAGACGTGTTCCATCATTGGAGTTAATAGCAAAATTAGCAATAGCTTCAAATGCAACTCTTAGGATTTCTGTTGAATAATGATGAAAGTAAGAGTTAAACTCGCATGATATACAAACCCAAACATCCTGGCTTAATGGTTAAAAGCCTATGCTTAGATCCATTGAATTTGTCTGTTTCTCATGCGGCTAAATTATTGAAAATATAGCGCCCAACACTCTCAATTGGTTAATGGGCATCTTAACATTAGTCCTGTAATGGCGATGAGATTAGCTATTGTGTTTAATACGCCCGAAGAACTATGGATAAATTTACAGGCAGGTTATGATTTGTGGAAAGCACAGAAAACACGCAGTAAACTTACTAAAATAAACTTAAAAGCATTTATTATGAATGCTGAAAATACAGCAATAGCAATATCGGCGTAATTTTTAATCAGAAAAACCAACCTTGGCAGAAAAGATATTATTAGAAGTACTGAAACATGCCATGTAAATCATAGTTTATGAGTTTGTGTTTAATGCGCAAGCTAAAGCTTGCGGCTACGGGTTTCATACACAAGCTAAAGCTTGCGGCTACGGGTTTTATACACAAGCTAAAGCTTGCGGCTACGGGTTTCATACACAAGCTAAAGCCTGCGGTTACGAGTTTTTGGTTATAAATAATAGATAAAAATATTTCCCAATAAGCAGTTGTTTTTATTGGTCAATTGGGTATAGTTAACGAGCAAATTCTTTTTAAGAAAGGAAATAAAACATGACCAATAATATTAACACAGATATATCTTGTCAAAACAACTTCATTGTTCGTCATAACATGCAGTGGTTAATCATCGCTATGGTGATTCTTGCTATAGATCAGTTAAGCAAGTATTGGATTAGTGTTAATTTCCTGCTCGATCAGGCATTTCCTGTTACATCATTTTTCAACATTTTTTTTACTTACAATACTGGCGCGGCTTTTAGTTTTTTAGCTAAAGCTAACGGTTGGCAGGAATGGCTTTTTGGCGGTATTGCTGCTTTTATCAGTTTAGCGATTATTTATTGGCTTTACTCTGCGCCGCCGGGACGTAAATTGGCGAAATTTTCCCTGATGTTGATTTTAGGTGGAGCTATTGGTAATTTGATTGATCGCGCTATTTATGGTTATGTGCGTGATTTTCTCGATTTTTACTGGAATAATTTTTCATTATTGCTTTACAGTCATTTTCCTGCTTTTAACTTTGCAGACAGTGCTGTTTGTGTTGGCGCTATGTTTTTAATAATTGAGGTTTTTCGTAGAGATTATTAATGAATTTTAATTGCTCATTTACGAATTTACGAATTTACGAATCTTTGCGCGGTAATTTTTAGAAGATTTCAATTATTATAAAGTGAAGCGTTAATTAATATTTATTTTTTATGTGAGTTTAATTGCTATATAAATCAATATGTTATTTCTTTTTGCTAAATATTTAGAACATTATTTTCATGGTTTTCACGTTTTTCAGTATTTGACTTTTCGTTGCATTGTGGCGGCTTTGACGGCGCTTTGTGTTTCATTAATGGTTGGACCTTGGATGATTCGTTGGTTTAGTCAATATAAAATTGGACAGACAATCAGAACCGTTGGTCCGCAAAGCCATTTTAGTAAAGCTGGTACACCGACAATGGGCGGGGCTTTGATTTTAATTGCAGTAACTTTGGCTATGTTACTTTGGAGTGATTTAGGTAATCGTTATGTTTGGGTAGTGCTATTTACTACTTTAGGGTTTGGTTTTATTGGCTGGATTGATGATTATCGCAAATTATTGAAAAAAAATAGTGTTGGCTTGAAAGCGCGAGAAAAAATTTTTTGGCAATCATGTATTGCCATGATGTCTGTTACTTTTTTATTTTTTACGGCTCATTATTCAGCTGAAACGCAATTAGTCGCTCCTTTTTTTAAAGATGTGGTAATACAGCTTGGGTTTTTCTATTTGATTTTTTCTTATGTGGTACTTATTGGCACAAGCAATGCCGTTAATCTTACAGATGGTTTGGACGGGTTGGCGATTTTGCCAACGGTAATGATTGCCGCAGCCTTTGGTATTATTGCTTATGTTACGGGTAACATTTATTTGGCGCGTTATTTGTTTATTCCATACATACCTGGGGTAGGGGAAGTGGCAGTTTTTTGTAGTGCTATTGTTGGCGCAGGTTTGGGTTTTTTGTGGTTTAACACTTATCCGGCACAAATTTTTATGGGAGACACTGGATCGCTTGGATTAGGTGCGGCGCTTGGTATTAGCGCTATTGTTGTTCGTCAGGAATTTCTTTTATTCATTATGGGCGGTATTTTTGTTGCCGAGGCGATGTCGGTAATTTTGCAGGTCTTTTATTTTAAAATGACAGGCGGTAAACGGATTTTTAGAATGGCGCCATTGCATCATCATTTTGAAATGAAAGGTTGGCCAGAACCACGTATTATAGTGCGTTTTTGGATTATAACTTTTATTTTAGTTTTAGCTGGTTTGGCGACCTTGAAACTGAGGTAAAAAAATTCACATAGTTAATTAACTATTTTAAACTCAAATTTTCTTAAATTACCGATTCTTGCGGTTTATTTAATTTCACTTCCTGTGAAATTAAGCAATACAGGGTTTTTCCAATGCGTTGTCCCTTAAATGGTTTGGTTGTTATTGTGGGTCTTGGTAAGTCGGGTTTGTCTTGCGTGCGCTATTTGGCAAAACAGGATTGCAATATTGCAGTTGTTGATAGTCGCGAAAATCCGCCAGGTTTAGATGAATTACGTCAAAACTTTCCACAAATACCTCTTGTTTTAGGTCGTTTTGATGAGGATTTGTTAAATAAAGCTAGTGAGATAATTCTTAGCCCAGGTATTTCGCTACAAGAACCTGCCATTGTTGCGCAAATAAAACGCGGTATTTCTGTGATTGGCGATATCGAATTATTTGCGAGAAAAGCTAAAGCGCCAATTGTTGCTATTACTGGATCGAATGGTAAAAGTACGGTGACAACTTTGGTTGGCGAAATGGCAAAAGCCGCCGGACTTAGGGTGCAAGTTGGCGGTAATCTAGGCATGCCGGCGTTAGATTTATTAAAAGATCAGGAGCAGGATTTATATGTTTTGGAATTATCGAGTTTTCAATTAGAAACGACATATTCTTTAAAACCGTTTGTAGCTGTGGTTTTAAATGTTACACCCGATCACATGGATCGTTATGCGAATTTGGCGGCGTATATCAAGGCAAAGCAATTGATTTATCGTGGTGTAAAACACGCTATTATTAACCGTGATGATCCACAGAGTTATACCGGTCTTAATTTAGGCGCTCATGTAATTAGTTTTGGGCTAGATATTCCTGAGGTTTGTAATTTTGGTTATCGCGATGGTTATTTAGTCTATGGCGAAAGCAAGCTTATTGCCGGTATTGAATTGAAAATCAAAGGTCGGCATCAAATTGCCAATGCTTTGGCGGCTTTGGCTTTGGGAACAGCTTTGCAATTTCCCTTGGAAGCGATGTTGGAAACTTTGCGTAATTTTGGCGGTTTGCCGCATCGCTGCCAGTGGGTACGCAGATTAGATGATATTGATTATTATAATGATTCCAAAGGAACGAATGTTGGTGCTACGCAAGCGGCAATTTCTGGTTTGGGTGCGGAAATTTCCGGAAAAATTGTTCTTATTGCAGGCGGCATAGGCAAGGGTGCCGATTTTGGAGTTTTACAGGAGGTAGTAAAAAAATATGTGCGGACAATAATTTTAATTGGACGTGATGCCGCGAAAATTGCTGCCGCTTTGCAGGGTTATTGTGAGATTATTATGGCGGAATCAATGCATGATGCAGTGCAAAAAGCCCATCAAGCTGCGCAAGCCAAAGACGTTGTTTTGCTTTCTCCTGCTTGCGCCAGTATGGATATGTTTGAAAATTTTGAGCAAAGAGGACGGATTTTTATGGAGGAAGTTGCATGCCTTCGTTAAAAACAAATAATAATTCAACAAATGTTTTTATCTACGATTTTTGGTTGGTATTGATAACTTTCGCGCTTTTAGCTGTTGGGATTTTAATGGTTGCTTCGGCTTCGATGGTGATTTCTGACCAGCAATATGGTACCGCTTTTCATTTTTTGATTCATCAAGTCATATATGTAGCTCTAGGCATGGTTTTGATTGCTTTTATGATCCGCATACCGATAGCTTTTTGGCAGCAAAACGGTGTTTATCTTTTGTTTGGATGTTTGTTTTTGTTGATAGCAGTATTGGTGCACGGCATTGGTCGTTCAATTAATGGCAGTATGCGTTGGATTGGCTTTGGCGGATTTGGTTTTGAAGTATCTGAGCTGGCTAAATTTGGCGTTATTATTTATTTAGCAGGTTATTTATTTAGGCGCGAAGCGGAAATACGTCAGAGTTTAAGCGGTTTTATTAAACCCATGGTATTGCTTGCTATTATTGCTGGTTTATTATTAATGGAACCAGATTTTGGTGCTATGGCGGTAATTGTTGTTACAGCGTTGGCGATGATGTTTTTGGCAGGTGCGCGATTGTGGCAGTTTTTATTATTAGCGGTCATTGTTGTGGCTTGCCTTGCATTTATAGCGGGAGCATCACCGTATCGTTTGGCACGCATGACGTCATTTTTAAATCCTTGGGCGCGACCTTTTGATATTGGTTATCAATTAACTCAGTCATTGATTGCTTTTGGACGCGGCGGTTTTTGGGGTGTTGGTTTAGGTAACAGTATGCAGAAATTATTTTACTTACCAGAAGCTCATACCGATTTTCTCTTTGCCGTTTTAGCTGAAGAATTTGGTATTGTTGGCGAATGTGTGATTTTAGGTTTGTTTACTGCTTTGGTAGGGCGTGCATTATATATTGGGCGCTTAATGCAGCGTGCCAAAAATTCATTTGCGGCTTATTTGGCTTATGGTTTTGCACTTTGTTTTTGTTTGCAAGCAATGATTAATATTGGTGTTAATGTAGGAATGTTACCAACAAAAGGACTGACTTTGCCTTTTATTAGTTACGGTGGCAGCAGTATGTTAATTAACTGTATGATGATTGCCATTTTGCTAAGAATTTACCACGATGCGCATGTGGGTAGTGTTAATGCGGTGTGTTTTGCCCCAACAGCTAATAACTGTCAACTTTAACCACACAACGTTGTGTCGATATTATATACTAAACGAAAATAGGTTTTCAGGGTTGGCAAAAATAGACTCGAGCAGTTTGGGAATTCCGCTAGGCGGCAAGGAGTCGAGCTTGGGGAGTGTATTAGACATACATGACCCAAGCGAGCGACGTAGCCAACAACGCGGAAAACCAAAATGCGAAGAGTATATATGTATAGTAAAACCCAAAATCCATACCTAATAGACATAGCCGCAGATTAAAACCCACAGCTACGAATATTATTAACAAACCATTAAGACAATTTTTTTTTTGTTGCAAAGTGTCATTTTTAGCTATATAACTTTATAAAAAATATAGCTTTATGTTATGGTTTGAAGTCTTTGGAAAATGTATTAATAATTAATTAATAAAGGTGGGTAAATTATGATCTCGTCAAGTGCAAAAAAACCGTCAATAAGTACCTATATGTTATTAAGAACACTTGCAAATGCAAAATTGCTGGAACTGTTTTTTTCAGGGCGGTCGTCAGTTTTACGACCTTTACCGTCTAGTTCAATATCTGGTTCCGCAAGCTTATCAGTCCCAGAATTGCCAAAGATTGAAGTTGAAGATTTTTTAACTGTTCTTCAAGTATTAAAAACATTGCCCCCACCTGCTTCTTCCAATGATGTTCCTTTAGATTTAATGAAAATATTAGACCAATTATTAGGTCAATATTCTAATTTTTTTACAGCACAAAAAAGTGTAGAAGAAAACGCAGCGAGAGTAAAAAAACAATTTGCGAAAACAGCATCAGCAAGTAGTAATGTAAATAAACTACAAACTTCACCAAATACAACAGTGCCTGCATTCGAAACAGATGAAGTTTCTAAACGATTAACTTTAATTCAGCAAAGTTCTGCGTTAGCGAGCGAGAGGTTAAAAAATCTCGCTGATTTAGCTTGGAACTGGAAACAACGTCGTAATCCCGATCCCCATTCTGTTGATGCGCCTACTTTAACTTTTTGTGAGCGTGACATAAATGCTCTAACTTTGTTTATTGGTACTTTGGCTGCACAAATTTTTCCACAACCAATATTGCGATTTTTAAAAACAATCATTGAAAAAGCAAGTTCGGATCTAAAACCTTTAAACGACATTAAAGATTTATCAGAAATATTTCAACAAACCCTGGGAATTTTGGCTCGTGTTTTCACGGAACATGCCGAACGATTTGTATTTAGAAAGGAGTTGATGTTGATTAAATCTGTATCCGTAAGTGCTACACCATCTCCTAGCCCAGATCTAAGTGCAAGTAATAGCGTTTCGCAACCAGTAACTAATCCAGTTTCTACTACCAGTTCTGGTATTTCCAATAGCACAGCGATCACAGGCGCTCAGTTGCCTCTGCCGCAGGCTGCTGTTGCGTCTCAGCCCATGAACACTGTAACAACGATCCTCCAAATTACTGCTGAGGATGGAGAATGGTGTCAAAAAAATGAACAACTGGAAATTATGGCTCAGATGTTCCGAGCCCATGCTAATATGCTTGATTTTGGAAAATCTTATAAAGAATTGCAAAGCAAAATAGAGCAGCCAACGTCATCGCAATCAAGTTCTTCTTCGGTACTCGCGACTGCAGTGCCAGATAGCTCCTTAGTTAATAGTGAGCCCAAGAAATTTGAAAAAATAGCTACTAATATAGCTATCATGCTGGATTTAACTGCATTACGTCTTAGAGAATTCGATAATGAAAAAAACACCTTTGCTGAAAAATTATTGCCTTTATGGAACTATTCTTGCCAAACACGATTGTTGTTGTTATCCAATGAAGGACCACAAGCAT
>MGXG01000004.1 GCA_001801285.1 Gammaproteobacteria bacterium GWE2_37_16 | reverse complement strand
CAACTATCCTGACACAGGGGGTTGAAGAACCAGATATGTTGCTCTTGCTATGTGAAGAAGTTGTGTTTTTTTGGGGCGGAGGAGTGCTATTTTCTGATGCAATTAAAGGTATATTTTCTTCTCTCAATAATGGAAGAGTTGCTTTAGCGGTAGCTTGGAGTGAAGGTGAATCTGTGGGCGTTGAAAGTTTTCTGGATATATTAAACAGTAAGTTTTTTATAAATATTATGTCAATTGTCCAATCAATATCATTTTGTTGGGAAGATGATGTGTGTGGATTGGTGGTGTTGTATAGTACTTGCATAAAATCACTAAGAGTTTCTATAAAGCATTCGCTATTAGGGTTGATTCTACTAAAAAATTTTTCAAAACTATTCAAGTATTCATTTAAAAGAACATTTAGGTTTGGTATATTTTCTTTTAAATTGCGTTCATTAACAAATGCACTCGCCGCAAAGTCATCTAAAACTTGAGCCACACCGTAGTAATACTTTTCTAGTTCCAAATTACTCATGTGCGTCTTGATTTTTTGTTGCGTTCTTGAAAAAGTTTCTTGTAACCTGCGGCGTGTATTAATTTCCTCTGATTCCCGTACTATAGTATAAGTTGCATTGTAAGGATCAACAGTTTTTAATTCTGTTACTTTTGAAGATGAAGGGCAGTTTTTTTCTTCTTTTTTTGCTTTTTGGCAATGGTTGTTAGATCCAAGCAAAAGACCATAAATTCTTAGTATTTTGATTGTTATCTCTTTAGTGGTAATTACATCATTTTCAATGATGTAATATTTAGTATTGTTAAAGTTTTCAGGAGCAGAATTTGTTGGCATAAATAATATTCGGTTAATGTGAGTTGTGAAAACATCGGTGAGCATGGTCAGTATTTTATTATGTATTTTTTGTGTATATACATTGAGTTTGTATGTGAAACATTCTTCTGAACTAATGGCAGAAACAAAAAACTTATCGGAAAAGTTAAGTGTTTTAGTAAAATCAAATATAGCCAATAATTTTTCACTTAAAGCAAGTAGAGTTGAGATATCAAGATCTGGAGGATTGTCTAAACTTAATTCTCCTGTTGATGATGAATGTGCAACATTTTTTATAAAATATTCTAGTTTTTTCCTAGTTTCTTCTTTTGCGGCGTAGATACCGCTAGTGGTGGAATCAGGCGCTGAACTTGCTGAGGAACTTGCTGAGGAAGTTTGTGAAGTACTTTTTCGTCTTAATTCCCCTAATGTGGCGGAATCTTCGGTTAGTATCTGGTGAATGATTAATAAATCATTTACGTTGACAAGACCTTTGTTTAAAGCGCATTCAGGGTCTAAACGGTCATAAAGTTGTTTGTTTTGTGAGGATGAGAGGCTGGGGATGTAATGTGAAGAGCTGAAGAATATAGATGAGGGATCTTTGGGAGTGTGGGACGAAGAAGAAAGCGAAGACGAAGATGAATGTGTAGTTGAGGAGGGGTCGGGAAAATGAGGTACTGATGATGGGGCTTGCTTTAGCACATTTGCTTGCTCATCTAGAAAAAATTTCAGCAGAGTTACATTTCTAAATGTCGTTAACAATATATTTTTTATTGGTGCATTATTCATTGGATTTGCCTCTATTATTTTAGGTGGTTAATATATGGATGTTTCTTTAATTATCTTCATTAATTTGTTTTTTCTAAGTTAAATTACTTAATTGTAGCAATAAATTTCTTATACAATTATTAAAACCCTAAGAAAGACAATAAACTAGCCATTCTTATGGGTGAGGTGCTGATGGTGGTGGTGCCGAAGATGAGGCTGCTGGTGGAGAGGCAGCTGGTGGAGGGTTAGCTGGCGCTGGTCCCTCCCAGTTTATTTGGCAATCATTTACTTGTAATGATGGGTTTGTCGAATCTATTGTACCGCATAATAATTTATATAACCTATTCATCTTTTCAATGTGAGCAGACTTTTTTCGTGCATCTGTAGGAGGCGTTTTCAAAGCAAGCAAACCTTTATAAGTATTATCGAAAGTACAAAAAATTTTTTTAATATGTTGGAATAAATTATCTGGAGCTTTTGTAATTATATTAGAACTTGGGTTTGTATTGTTAAAATATGAGATATAAAATTCTTCATTTTTTGTTATGTATAGAATCTTAAAAATATTACGTTCAGGTTGAGCTATACGTGAATCAGATTTAAATGTACTTACTTGTAAAATTTTGATGGAATATGGCGGTGGTTGTTCCTCGGGAAATGGTTCTAAGGATGGTTTTCTTCTTGCTCGTATTTCTTCAAAAAGACTCCTTGGTTTTCTCTTAAAGGTAGCGTTATTAGCATAGTTGCTTGAGGTGGGCTGGGATGTGAGTGTATCACCACCTGAGTTTTGAGCGGTTTTGATTAGTGAGTGTGTAGGTTCATGGCTGCTAGTTGGTAAAGGTGGTGGAGGTGGAATAGAAGTATCATTGTCTGGTAATGATGGAGTAGGTAGAATATTTTTTTTAACTGGTACTGGTACTGGTGGTGACGTTGCTGGTGAAACATGATTTGATGGCACTGGTTCTGATGACGAAGACCGTGTTGTAATAATTGGTTCCCCTCTATTTATTGCATCTATTTGTAACCTATGGCTTACTTCCACGAGTGTATGGTTTCCCATGTGTAAAAAATCATTTATTGAATTTTCTTTTGCTTGTGTTATCGCAGAGGCTTCTTTATCCGATAAATGCATTACAGGCGGCAATACTTCTATTGCAGTTTGTGGATGTGGTGCTATAAAATACGATGCTTGATTATGGTAGCTAAGCGTTGAGGTGCTTTGACTTGTAGAAATTGGTTGCGAAGATGATGTATTTGCACCGCTTATTGCGATTGGTCTTGAAATTGGAAGTTGGGTAGGATCCGAGTGAAAAGCGGGAATAATTGCAGTCGCAGTAAATGACTCATCATATTGATTTGATAAAGCGGCTTGGTTTGGATGAAAAAAACGGTTATGACTAATGCCAGCGAGCATACCGTTAACAAAAGAAAATGAATTGCTACTAGTGAAAAGTGGATTTTTGGCAAGTATTTGTGAAGTCTGTAGTATGTGTTCTAAAAAAACTTTTTTGTCTTGAGAAGAATGGTAGTTTTTTAACTGAGCTATATAAATTTGTAGAAACCCAAATGATTCCCGTATCTCGGTAATATGTGTTTGTGAATTTTGTATCTCTGCCTTATTAGCCGTGCTGTATAACATAGAAGAAGCATTGCATAAGAATCTAGAGATAATAATGCTTTCAAGCAGCAGATTTTGCTCCGTAATTACCACATTGGTAGAATCAATTCTATAAATAGCCTCTAAATTTAATCGGCTGCTTATCTTATCCAAAAAGTCTTTAGTTTTATGTCTTAGATCAATATCTTTTGCATTTTGCATTACATTATGACGGCCAAACCTTTTATGCTTCATGTCGCTATGTAATTTTAGAAGACAAGGGTGTTGTAAAATCAAGTTTAGTGCATTGTAAGCAGCGCTTATTTCATGAAGAGCAAGGCACTTAATGCTGAAATCACACATTTTAAAGATAAAATCTGTTATAAAATTTGCAGAGAGAGAAAAATTGTCATTTAATTCAGTCGTTGTGCGACAGTATTGCAGAAAATTATTAAGATCATTGGAGCTCCAAAAAAAGTGCAAATTACACAAGTCTGTTATATCCTTTTGGCTATGATTTGGAGCTTTTTGTAGTTCAGTTATTAGTTGTGTTAAGCTCTGGGTAATATTAGGGGTGAATGAATGATTTATGGTAAGTGTCGACGCAATTGATGGGGGTGGTGATGATAGTGTGGAAGTGCTGTTAACAGGATTGGAGGCGAGGTTGTTTAATTGTTCAATTTTTACCCATTCGTCTTGGCTTTTTGGTTTTGGTATATAAGCGTATGGATCGTATGGTTGTAGGGTGAAAGAGCTATATGATGACTGATAAATTAAAAGCATGCCCAATACATGAGAAAGAGGGGTGATGTCTTGGTTTTCCAAGTTTGTAACCCCCGAGGATAAAAGACAAGTTTCTACGCTATTGCGGCAATCTAGTAAAATAGTTTTGGTTGAAATCATATCTAATGGCTTATCAGCAGGAGTACGTAAAATATTCAAGCATGTCCTGATTGTTTTAGATGCTATTTGAAAATTTGCGTACAATTGTGGATTGCTTGGAGTAATAGATGGATCAATTTTCCCAGCAACTTGGCTCATAATTCTTGTAAGATAGCGTAAAAAAGTGCCTATAACATTGATCTGCAAGCTTATCTCTATTGCTTTTTTAGAGGTATTTAGTGTTAGTAATGAAGATTTTTCTTGCATTCGTTTGAAAAAATCGAAGATAGATTTACGCTTTAGTACTTCATATGGGTTTTCTGACATGAAGTTGAGATTTGATGAAATAGATTCATGTTGTAAATTTATTAGGCATGGGTTTTGCAAAACCGCGTGCAAAGCAATCTTTGCACCTTGAATATCTTTATTAGCTAAGCAATTAAGGGTTATATCCTGCATAACGGATATAAATTGCTGTGTTAAGTAAAGAATTTTCTGTGTATCGGTGGTGGGTTCTTTTATTTTACGGCAGTGATATAAAAAGCCCTCTAACTCGGGAGAGAGCCAGAAGTTTCTGATTAATTGTAGATCGGCATTATTTGGATTTATTGGCGTTTGTTTGCTAACCAAAGCAGCATCAATGAACTCTAAAAGGCGTGTCATTTTGTCAATCGAAGTGCTTTTAACCTGTTCTTTGATTTTACAGGCTATAAGTTGTAGAAAGTTTTTTGTGCATATTTGGTGACCCATTGCTGTGCTGGTCATATCTTGCCTGAGACATGATTGGTGGTGGGTGGCATATATTGTTTCTATAAAATGCGTAAAGGTATTCATTATATCAAGACCGGTTAGCGTGAAGTTTTGTGGTAACGTACTGAGAAAGGATGTGATTTGTGGTTGGCAAAAGTTGTTCCATAAAGATGGTAAGTGGTCTCTAAAAATACCATGATCTTGCTCAATGCGTAAGGCGGTTAAATCAATTATGATCGCCATATCAGTGAGCCGTGCCTTTTGTTGTGAATTAGTATGCTGGTTTAATACACCATAGGTTTGTAACGCGCTGGCGGTAATTGCAACATGTTCATCTGAGGCGTTACCCCAGGTGGTATCATTGCGAGCTGGAGTTAACGGAGCGAATATTTCGTCAGCGTTTTGATGTGATAAAGTTAAGGAAGAAAGGTTAGTGTGAGCATTAAAAACAGTGTTTAGTATTTCTATAATTTTGTTAAATATGAGTAATTGTTCCACAGAAGCTGATGGTGCAGATATTTTGTTTTCGCTGATAACTCTCCTGAAAAAAACAACAATTTCCTCTGGATAAAGTTTCAACGCTATTTTTTCTACGAAAGCCAATAGCAAAAATATATCGTTAGTAGTGCAGGTTAATTTTATAGCCTCTTGCATTTGCTCTTTTTCTTCTTTTAGTTGTTTTATTAATGTGGTTTTTGGGGTTGCTTGTGTAAGATCCATGTTGTTTGTGGAAGATGGAGCAGCGGAAGTGTCTACGTTAGTATTTTTTATTCGACAAATAAGAAAGTCGACATTGTCTTTTTCTTTTAAAGAATGTTGTTGAGGTATATTTGGTGATGTGGATGATGAGCCACTAGCAGAAGTAGACTCTGGAGTATATTGTGCAAGAAACGCAATTGCTGGGCTAGGGTTGAGGTTGGAAGATGAGGGAGTTTGATTTTGTATTAAGGTTTGATTGATAATGGTTTTGTCTAAAAAAAGTTGTATTAGTTTGGTGTATCCAAATGTTAATAGTAACAAAGTTTTGTCATCTGTGCTGGTTGCTTGGGAACTGTTTAGAGTTGAAGAATGCATCATTTGTTATACCTCTATATTTGGAGTTTATGGAATCAAATATCTCTTAAAAGTGCGAAAAAATTTGCGTAGATTTTTGGGGTAAGATGATGTTTTTCGCAATTAATAAGAGATCAGGATTTAGTTTGATCTATATTTAAAAAAGAAGATAGTTGGGAAAAATACTTAGTAATTAAGAGTGTTAATGAAGTAATGATGATTAAAGAAGATGCAAATTTTATGGTTACTATTTTGGTTGAAAAACATCTGACAGTTCAGGGTAAGCTAGTGCTATCATAGGCAGGATCTTGTGATGAATAAAGAAGGATGTTAAAGAGGATTTTGTTGTAATGCTCAATTTTTTCTTTAAGTTATATATATGTGCTTCTATAGTTTTAAATGTGCGATTTGTATTGTTAGCTATGTTTTTAGCACTATAACCGTGACAAAGATAAAAAGCACATATCGCTTCCTGTTTTGTAAGATATATATTTTTTCTTATTCCGTCTAAATGAATGTTTTCTATTGCTGTGTTTAATAAATATTCTTTCGATGTGCTAGTGATAAAATTACATTGAAAAAAATTTATTTCTTCCTTGTTTTTTATACTAATGTCAATAATTTTTAAATTATTCAGCTTCTCTATCAAAGAATGTCGTGTGTAGCAACTTAATTGGCTTTTAATACCATTAAGACAATTTTCTATGGTTTGGTGGGAGCAGCGTAGTTTTTCAGCTATTTCTCTCATGGAAAACTGCATGATTAAATAAATAAGCAACATTGTTTCCCGTGCAGTTAGAAATATTTTTTTTTCGCCTTGTTGGTATATAAACCTAAATTGGTTCATGTGAGAAAGTATAGACGCACACGCATTTAAAGACATATCATGTAAGGGAATACAGTTCGTTATATTTTTTACCGTAATTGGATTTTCTTCAGCATATGTGATTGTTTTATTTCCCTTGTCTTTAAAGTAGAGAATAAACCGATCTAGCAGATCAATATTAGATTTTAATACGTCAGAATTTTTTATAGTATTTTTGGGTATACCAAAATAATATAATTCCACAAAGTTAGGAAAGCGCTTTATTAGAGTTATGCCGTTAGTAATGTTGTAATGTTGTTCTGCTTCAGCAAATGATGCAGAGACATCTGCAACTTCTTTCCACTGAAAATAGTCTTGATAAATGTCAATTTCTTTAATGCAAGATTTTTCTACAGTGTTTATGTATTTTTTGGCATACGATTTTTTAATGTAAAAGTCTTCTATATATTTGGGATAATTAGTAAGTGAGAGACGGCTATTATCTTTATTTAGTCTGATGTAATTGAAATAATTAATACCCAACAGGTTTTTTATAGGCGTACACAAGTCATTTATTTCAGAAGATTTAGCTAATAATTTATTAAAATTAGTAAGGGATAATCCAGATACACACATAATTTTAATTAGAAAATATTAATGCAATATTAAATTAATAAATAAATACAAAAACTTTGTGAATATTATAGATCAGTATAACTGAAAAAAAACATAGGTAAAAATACTTAGTCAATAAATTAAATTGATAATTTTAATATCTTCTAACCAGTGGGTTTTCTGTAGAAAACCCATTTTTTAGTAAAAATATGCAAAAGTATCACTGTTGCAAAAAAAACAAAAAAGTGCTAATTGTTTAAAATATAACTATTTTAGATAGAATGAGAGGTACTTTTATGGCTTTTCTTGCTCCAGTAGTTAATAGGTGTTTTAATAAAATATTAATAATTGGTGCCGCAGACCTGAAAAATGTGGAGATGTTTTTGAAGCTTAAATGTCCAGTACCCAGCTTAATAGTAACAGAACTTAGATCATTTGAAGTGCTTAAAAGAGATTATGGAAGTGAGTATGTAAAGCGTTACAAAAATCTTAACGAACTTGGAGTTGAAATGCATTTTGGAATTAATGCGCTAAACTTGCACACCAAGCCATTTTTGCATTTGTTAAAAAATGTTGGTTTTGTTTTTTGGGGTTGTCCTTATTTTGGTCGAGATTTAGATTACGATAGCATGAGGGGCAGAATTCTCAATAATTTCTTCGATTCAGTTGGTATGGCTTGTGAGTCCGTGGCACAACCTATGCCAAAAATTGGCATTGCGCTTGACTGTAAAAGCCACGATGGTGAATTTAATAGATGTAGAAGATTTGATTCACATGAACATGTTAACTGGAGGGTTGAATGTCTTGTAGATTTGGAAGGATACTATGAGCACTCAGTAACAGATCCAGTAGGCAAAGCCAGGATGCTCCTCCCTTCAATTTATTCTAGTTTTGTTAGTATGCTTATGTATGAATTTAACCCTTTACAAGAAATACAACATGGTGAAGCGTTAGTTATTCCAGTAGAAGTATATAAAATTCCAGAATTTGTTGATTTTAAGCAAAAAAACCTGGAATTTAATCTGTCAGTTTCATGGTATCCGCTCAGTAAAATCCCCGTGGTTAAATTGAGTGAATTATTTAAAAATGGCAATTTCATAAAGGATATAAAACCTTATACAATAAATATATTGTCAACAAGTCACGGCTGTTTTTCTCTCCCTACCTATAGATTTCCCCTCAGTGAGACGCAGATTTTACGAGAAGTTGGAAAAGTTTTTGATTCGCCAGCTTGTGCATACATAAGAGTAGAATTGAAAAGAAGTTTATTGGAACTAACTACGGGAGAAAAAGAAGTAATAATTCAGGGGGTCTATCAGGTCACAAAAGGAGGAGCTATACCGTTTTTTTTATCTTATCCAAAATTACAAGAAAGGATAGCTCGCACTCTTAACTCCATTTTTTTACAAAAAGAAGAGCAAGCAGGGATTGTTTCTTTGCGCTATAACCTTGATCTTTTAATAAAAGATTTACAAGAAAAACCTGGAAACAAACTTGATCTTAGTAATGAGGGATTTTGTGACGAAACAGCACGAGACTTCGCGAAAAAATTACAAGGTATTATAATTAAAAAGCTGTATTATATAGACCTTTGTAATAATAATCTTACTAATATAGGCTTTTCTGCAATAATGCGGGTATTGTCAAGTTTCCCAGATTTAAGGTGGATTGACTTTAGTCAGAATGAACTTATTACTAGCAATAAAATTATACATGAAATGGAATATTTACATCATTTTGTTTCTATCTTTACAACCAGTATTAATCCTAGATTTGTTTATATAAAGGCGAGAAAAGTCAAGAATTTCTATTATCCTATTGCTCCATTAATCGATGTCTCAGACAGCACATGGGCAAAATTTATTTTTGCCCGTTATTTTACTTTAGTGCAAAAAATTAATGGTGCTTATCATCCTGTTACGGTTAATAGGCATTCTATGTTTAGTCCTTTGGCAGGAATACGTGTTGCTGAGGTAATCCCCGCAGTGAGTGAGTTGAAATCTGATTCTGTCATAAAATTATGTTAAACAGATTAAAATGCTCAAGGTGACCAATAGCTTGGTATGCCATAATTACTGCTATTTAAGTTAAGGATCTTTTAAGTGTATTGTTAATATACATTTTTTCTAAAGGCTTTTTTTCTTTGCGCTGGCATGCCTTGCACGCAGTTCAATGTCAATATAGCGATCGGTTGTTGCGCTTGAACTATGGCCCGCATCGTCGCGCACGTGTTCGCGCGGGCGATGTTTGACATCATCAGAAATTCCGGTGTGACGCAGCCAATGGACAGTTGCTTCATTAAGTGTTTCTGCTTCTTCTTCCTGCCCATCTTTTTTAAGTTTTTCTATCGCCGAATCAAAACAAGATTGCACAATCTCACGCACGTAAGTTGTGCTGCTGATTGCTCCTTTACCTTTTTCTTTTGGCAGAAGAGGGGAGTTGTCGGCTGGAGACGGAAGTTGTGAAAGCCCTAAAAATTTACGGTATCTTTTTAAAGCTTCAAGCATAGCGTCACTAACGGCAATTTGGCGTTGTTTATTGCCTTTACCAACAGTATTGAACCACCAACTGCCTTCGCTATCGCGATTGAAATCAGACATTTTCGGTAACCAGCGCGCGCTTGCTGTTAATTCGGAAATACGTAAATACATGGCGTAAAGGGCAGTAATGATAAATAAAGTTCTTTCCTGCATGATTGGATTTTCTTCCGCCATTTTTTTTGTATTTTCAATCACATAGTGCCATTGCATTTCGGAAAGACGTCTGACTTTTGGCATGCTCTGCTGTCTGCGAATAAATTGGCTTTTTTGGCGGATTAAGGCAACTGGGTTAGCAAAAACATATTCTTCTTGCAGTAAATAATTGTAAAAACTACTCAAAATAGCGAAAGTTTCTTTAACTGCGCCCTGGGAGCGTGCAAAATTTTTGATTTCAGGTTTTTTACCTTTACGGAAAGCAGATTTGGCAACAGTTACCACAAAAGGACGCCATTCTGGATTAGCAATGCGTAAACCTTCCTTATTAATAAAGTGTGGCGCCTTTTTGATACCAACCCATTCTTTAGGTGGGTTTTGGCAAAATTCTAAAAATGCTTCAATATCCTGTCTATTTAATTCTTTTAAAGGTTTTTTTGCGATTAAAGAAGACCACAGCAATAAGCGCTCTATTTCGCGACGGTAACTATTAAACGTCCCCTGGCTGCCGCGATAAGCTTTTAAAAAATCCAAAGCAAAAGAAAAATCTTTAATTTCTTTTAGGCAATTTGGTTTTGATAAAAAGTCTAATTGTTCTAGAGCATCAAAAATTGGTGGAGGGTTTTGCATACCAAGAAGTTTATAGTAAGCGTGTGATAGGGGCAAATAGAAAACTTATAATTTTATATGAAATAAATTGTTATATAAATCAATCATCTATTTTAAAAACAGCTAATTTCTCAAAAAATTTGGGTACTATAATCAAGATTACGTAGCTGCAAGTTTTTGATCCTCGTTAAAATCCGCGTTAAATCATATGGATGCGCAACAATAAAGACGCAAGCTAAAGACTTGCTGCTACTTTATTCTTGTAAATCCATCATGGTTTTTGAGAGGTTATAAAAACTAAAAAAATAGTTTTAATTGTAGTTTTTAACCAAAAAAGTCATACCGCTAATTAGTTCTAAATAAACCCAATTATTATTTCTTAAATTTTTACCAATATCAAGAGAGGTGATAACAGTGCGACCAATGATACCGCGTTGATCCAGGTGACCTGCTGAATTTTTGATATGTAAACGCCAAGGATCGTGGAAGGCATAAGCTTTGCCATTTATTTCACCAATATAAAGCATAATGTGACCGTGTAGCCAAATCAGGGTTAAAAAAGGTTGTCCTGTTTTTCGGATGATTTTTTCTTTTTGTCGATCTGAATAATCGTCTAAGGGTATAAACTCACCAGTATCAGCTTGGGCTGTGGAGTTGCGCGGTAGCCAAATGCCAAAAGGCGTAAAAAGCGCCTGCATGGTTGAGGAACAATCCCTTAACCCATGTACTCCGCCCCAGCCATAACGTTTACCCAAAAATCGATTAGCTAAAGAGGCTATATTCTTGGTGGTGATTTTTAGCGGCCAAATTTCAGAAAATTGTTTATTTAAATTAACGGTCTTAAATTGCGCATAACCCGTTTGATTTTTTGCTGCAACCAAAACCTGATAAGACGAATAATTATTAGTTAAAAGTGGGAAAAGATCGCCAATTCTGCTGTTTATAGGGCGCTGTCCATTATCATCATAAATCGGTTGAGCGTCTTTTGTGGCAACGATAAAAGTATGGTTTTGCCAGTCATTGATGAAATTATTATCGACATAAGCTAAATCAGTGCTTTTTACCCAGCCAACACAGTTGTATGGCGTGATTACTAAGTCCCAGACGCGATCATGAGTGGTGTGCAGTATAAAAAGTGGTACATTAATATTTAAAAATGCTGTCTGGAAATTGTCAAAAGGGTGGTTTTTACCCTCTTTACGCCAATCGCCAAATGATGGTTGGTCAATCGGCAGAAAGCGTAAATTAGTAGCGCGGATAGTGATGGCGCGCAGTTTTAAGTTTGGGTAAGTTGCTAAATTTATATTGTTTTTAATATGGATGGTGCTTAAAGATGGATTGGCGTACCAAACTGGGTGTTTGGTGAAATTTCTTAGTATTTTAGTATAGTCAGCTTTAATGGAATTTTGGTTTTGCCAAAGAAATGGTGTTTCCCATGGGGCAAAGAAATCTTTGATATATTTTTCTTTGAGTCGTAGAGCGATTTTTGGTGATACAGCAGGAATGTTTTGGTTGTTTTTTAAAAAGACCAAATTGTTTTGTGGAATTTTGTTTATTTCTTGTTCCAAAGAGTTGGAACTAACGCAACCGCAGAGAATGAGGCAACAGGTGAGGCAAATTGTTATCAACAAAGATGTGGTGCGGCTGGTTAGGAATGAAGTAGGTTTCATGAAAAAATTTTGAATTTTAAATGAATGAATCGCTGCGCGATATTTTTATTTAAATATTTTGAAAAATTGTAACTTCTCAAAAACTATAGGCAAATGACAAGAATAACGTAGCCGCAAGCTAAAGCTTGCGGCTTCATTAATTGCATACCTATATGATTTAACACATATTTTAGCGCAGGCTAAAGCCTGCGGCTACAAAATCACAATTATAATATCTCAACTTTTTGAGAAGTTACTAAAAATCAAAGTAACATATTGATTTGTAAGGTAATCGTATTTACATATCTTTTGGAAAACATTATGAGGTGACGCATTAATTCAAAATTCATAATTTGAAATTTTTTTTCAGTCCCAATCAACGCGAATTACTTTTTCCTGCAAATTAACTTCGTCAATAACATGTTTGATATAAGGGATTAAACGCTGTTGTTTTTTACCTAGTTCATCAATTTCTTCTACTGTCATAACATCGTTAGCACCAGTAGAAAATAAATTAATAATTTTACCTAACTTGATGTTATTGCGATTAATAACAGTTAAGCCTTCTAAATCAGACCAATAGTATTCGTTGATGTCAGGTTTTGGTAATTGTGAGCGTAAAATGGCAATAGGGCAGTTTGTGAAGCAGGCAGCAGCATCACGATCATCGCAATGGGGCAATTTGACGATGGGTTTTTGGCAGTGTTGTAAGATTGCTTCTGGTTCTATAACTTGCCAACGACCGTCTTTTTCGATTTGCCAAGGGCGAAGGTGCTGAAGATTTTCTTTAGGTGTTGTGTAAGAATTGAGATGTAACCAGCCACGTACACCATGTGCACGACCTAAGCGACCTACGATGATTAATTTATCCATTTTTTGAAAATTACGGGTGAGTAAACATAACCACAAATTTTAGGGCGATAAAACGCGAGCTAACTAAAAAGTTTGTGGCTACAAATTTCGTTGCAAACAAGCGAATAAAACGCAGGCTAAAGCCTGCGGCTACGGGCTTGTGGTCATGCAAGCTAAAGCCTGCGGCTTATACTTCAGTTTCAGGATTTAGAGCTTCTTCAGCGCTTTCTGGATGAGCTATAGTTTCTTCAAGATTTTCCTCTGCTTTTGCTTCTGGAGTTAACTCAGCAGCATCTGCACTGGCTTTTTTACTTGTTTTTGCTTTCTTTTTGATACTACCTTTATCTGCACCAATTGTTTTGTGCATTTCAACAAGATGAAGCACTCTTGGCGATGGTTGCGCGCCATTCTTTATCCAATGTTCAAGACGAGCAGCGTCAAGTTTTAATTCTGTTTCACCGCCTGTAGCAATTGGGTTGTAAAAGCCAATACGTTCAATATGACCGCTATCGCGTGGCTTGCGACTGTCGGTTACAACAATGCTATAAAATGGACGTTTTTTGGTGCCGCCACGAGATAAGCGTATAACTACCATTGATATTTCCTCTTAAGTTTCAGGGACGTGCCCTTAATTTTTTAGTGAATAAAGTATTAAATAAAATTGCAAAAAAATATTGCGAATTGGCGCATTTTACGCGAAATTTCGCCAGATGAAAAGAATTAAAATTTTTTACATCCCACTGCCTAAATTAAAATGTCGCATCATGTTCATTAATTTGCCGCCTTTAAGACGTTTCATCATTTTTTGCATTTGCTCAAATTGTTTTAGTAGACGATTAATATCTTGAATATCAGTGCCTGATCCTGCTGCAAGACGGCGTTTGTGCGAACCTTTAATTAAGGCTGGAAAGCGTCGCTCCCGCGGAGTCATGGAGTTAATTATGGCTTCCATTTTGACAAATAATTTGTCATTAATCATATCTTTTGCGGTTGAGGGTAATTGACCTATGCCAGGTAATTTGCTGATCAGGCTTTGAATGCCACCCATACTGCGCATTTGTTGTAATTGTTCTTTAAAATCCTGTAAATCGAAAGTTTTACCTTTGAAAAGTTTTTTAGTGAGTTTTTCGGCTTTTTCATGATCGACTTTTTGTTGTACTTCCTCAACTAAAGAAACAATATCACCCATATCAAGAATGCGAGAAGCGATACGTTCCGGATAAAATGGCTCGAGAGCGTGAATTTTCTCACCAGTTCCAATAAATTTTATTGGTTTATCAGTTAAGAAACGCATGGATAAAGCCGCACCACCACGAGCGTCACCGTCAGTTTTAGTTAAAATAATACCAGTCAAAGCCAGTTTTTCATTGAAGGTTTTGGCAATATTTGCGGCATCTTGACCAGCCATACTGTCAACGACAAGTAGCGTTTCAATCGGATTAATAGCTTTTTGCATGTCGACCAATTCGGTCATCATTTCTTCATCGATATGCAAACGACCTGCAGTATCTATCAGGACAATTTCAGCCAACTGTGATTTGGCAGCTTTAATTGCTTGGATTGCAATGTTAATGGGCTTGTCTTTTACGTCACTTAAATAAAAAGGTACATCGATTTGTTTTGCCAATGTTTGTAATTGATCGATAGCAGCTGGACGGTAAACGTCAGCACTGGCAAGTAAAACTTTCTTTTTTTGTGATTCTTTAAGCCAATTTGCCAATTTGGCAATGGTGGTTGTTTTACCAGAACCTTGTAAACCAACAACCATAATAACTGCTGGTGGTTGGGTTTGTAGATTTAGTCCAACGTTACTTTCACCAAGAGTTTTAATAAGTTCGTCATTGATGAATTTGATCAAAACTTCGCCAGGACGCAAGCTTTGCATAACCTCTTGACCGATGGCTTTAACTTGAATTTCATCGGTAAACTGTTTGACAACAGGCAAGGCAACATCAGCTTCAAGTAAGGCAATGCGCACTTGGCTTAATGTTTCTTTGATGTTTTCTTCAGTTAATCGACCACGACCGGTTAAGTCGCGAATAGTTTGTGTTAAACGAGAAGATAGATTTTTGAACATAGTTTAGAAATTTTAAATTTTGAATTATAAATGGATGAATCGCTTTCGCGATGCTAATTATCTAATTATATTGTTAATACTAATATTAAACCGTAGTTTTAGGTTTGAACCTGCGCGTGGATTATAACGTAAGCTAAAGCTTGCGGCTACAGGAAAATACAAAAAATACGGTATGGTCATCTGCAATAAACATTTTATAATACTAATTGTCATGAAGTAATGCATTCATTCAAAATTCATAATTTAAAATTCAAAATTTCTTCAAATGCGTGGTTTTAGTTTCCTTGAAATTTTATTAGCGCTTGCTTTGACAGCGATTTTGGGCGCTATCAGCGTGCCTGCAATCTACGATTTAGTTTGTCGTAATGCAATTTTCACCCGTGTTGATCATATCGTCAATACTTTACAGTTTGCCAGAACGGCGGCGGTTGGGTGTGTTGAACTAGTTATGTTTTGTAAAAGCAAGGACCGAAAACAATGTGAAGATGTTGGTGTTTCCTGGAGTGATGGTCAAATTGTAGTTGCGGACAATGATAGAGGAGAGCAAAAACTTTTGCAGGTTGTGGAAGCTTTACCGGTTGGGGATATTTTGGAATGGCATAGTAATTTTAGCCAAAATGAATCTTTAGGATTTTTGCCATCTGGAACAACAAACGGTCAACATGGCAGTTTTTATTATTGTCCCCTAAATCATCCGCAATATTCGCGAGCTATAATTATTAATGAAAATGGACGGGTTTATGTTTCAGATAAAACGGCTGAGGGGGAAGTTATACGATGTAATAAAGGTTGACTTAAAACGAGTTTTTGTAATACTAGCTTAGTTTGTTAAAGGGACAAAAATGGGGTCGTAGCTCAGTTGGGAGAGCGCTGCGTTCGCAATGCAGAGGTCGGGAGTTCGATCCTCCTCGACTCCACCATTTTAAGTTGAATTTTCTAAAATTAGCCTCGGTGGCACAGTTGGATAGCGCAGTCCCCTCCTAAGGGACAGGTCGGAGGTTCAAATCCTCTCCGGGGCACCAGAACAGCACAATACTTTATGCCAAACTCTATCAATATCGCTGATAACTTATCTGAACTTTTTACCATTCGTGACTTTTTACGTTTTGGTGCCAGTAATTTTAATGCGGCAAAAATTTATTTTGGACATGGGACGGATAATGCTTGGGATGAGGCTGTGGCATTAGTTTTACATGCTTTATCTTTGCCACATGATATTAATCCCAATATACTTGATGCACGTTTAACTTATTCGGAGCGAGAAAATATTTTGCGGCTTTTTTTACGCCGCATCAATGAGCGCGTACCGGTTCCTTATCTAACCCACGAAGCTTGGTTTGCGAGTTTGCCTTTTTATGTTGATGAGCGCGTTTTGATTCCGCGTTCGCCATTTGCCGAAATTATTGAAAAACGGTTTGCGCCTTGGGCTGATGATTTGGAGGTGACGCGAATTTTGGATATCGGTACTGGTTCAGCTTGTATGGCGATTGCTTGTGCTTTAGCTTTTCCTGAAAGTTTGGTTGATGCAGTTGATTTATCGAATGATGCTTTAGAAGTCGCTAAAATCAATGTTGATAAACATAATGTTAGGGGACAGGTACGTTTCTTACAATCGGATGTTTTTTCAGCTCTACCAAATGAAAAATACGATATTATAATCAGCAATCCGCCTTATGTTGGTACTGAAGAAATGCAAACTTTGCCACCTGAATATGCACATGAGCCACGATCGGCGTTGCTGTCTGGGGAACATGGTTTGGATGTGGTAAAGAAAATTTTACAAGAGGCAGCGCAGCATCTTAATTCAGAAGGATTATTGTTTGTAGAAGTTGGTAATAGCGAGGATATACTTGCTGAACAGTTTCCTGAAGTACCGTTTTTGTGGTTAGAATTTGAACGTGGTGGTGGTGGGGTGTTTATGTTGACGAAAGAGCAGCTTAATTTTACAGGAAGTTAAATTATACAATGCACGAATTAAAGAATGAACGAATTTTTGGATTGCTTCGCGGTGTTGTTTTTATTGTGTAATGAAAGTTTACTAATTTTAGTAACTTCTCAAAAATCATTAGTAAATCACAAAAATAATGTAGCCGTAAGTCCGTAGCCGCAAGCTTTAGCTTGCGTCTTTATTGTTGCGTACATACATGATTTAACTCGTATTTTAGCGCAGGCTAAAGCCTGCGGCTACGGAATTATGATTAGAATATCCTGATTTTTTGAGAGTCTATCAATTTTTTAAAGGTAAAAAAACATGAAACTATGCAATTTTAATATTGGTCTTGATCAGCCGTTGTTTTTGATTGCTGGTCCTTGTGTTATCGAATCTGAGCAGTTAATGCTCGATACTGCGGGGCAACTTAAGGAAATTACCGAACGACTGGGAATTAACTTTGTTTATAAATCTTCTTTTGATAAAGCTAATCGCTCTTCACATGAGAGTTTTCGTGGTTTGGGTATGGAAAAGGGGCTGCAAATTTTAGAAAAAGTTAAAAAACAGTTTAATTTGCCCATTTTAGTTGATGTGCATGAAGATACGCCGCTTAATGAGGTTGCTGCTGTGGCGGATGTTTTGCAAACCCCGGCTTTTTTGTGCCGTCAGACTAATTTTATTCAACGTGTTGCTGCTCTCGATAAGCCGGTAAATATTAAAAAGGGACAATTTTTATCGCCATGGGAAATGAAAAATGTGGTCGCCAAAGCCCGTGCGGTTGGTAATGAAGAGATTATGGTCTGTGAGCGCGGTTTTTCTTTTGGTTATAATAACCTTGTTGTTGATATGCGCTCTTTGGCAGTTATGCGCGATACTGGTTGCCCGGTTATATGCGATGTTACCCACGCAGTGCAATTGCCAGGCGGTTTGGGCAATGCTACGGGAGGGCAGCGTGAATTTATTCCCGTAATAGCTCGTGCCGCAGTCGGGGTTGGCATTGCCGGAATCTTTATAGAAACCCATCCTGATCCTGATAAAGCCTTAAGTGATGGACCAAACTCCG
>MGXG01000003.1 GCA_001801285.1 Gammaproteobacteria bacterium GWE2_37_16 | reverse complement strand
CTTCTATTCGCTGTGTCCACTAAATTGTAGCAAGATCAGCCAGCTATTATTTTTAAACCCATATTTCCATTGTGCACATAAAAGAGATAAAAGATTAGCTCCGTGATAAAATCCACTTCCACCACAAGGAAGACCTTTTGTTCCTTCCCCATCCCAATTTTTCTGCCATTTAAGCAAAGAACCTTTTTCATCGATAATGTTAAAGATTTGTTCGGTAAGATTTGTACAAAAATTTAGATAAGTTTTCATTATTTCACCTCATTTAATTAATAGAATCTACGGTCGAAATCACCGCAGCCCATGGAGGCACGGCGGATAAGAAAAATTGCAAGGGTGCGGAGTCATTTTTTTTATTAGCGATACAACACATGCAAAAACGCTAAGAAAAAAAATGAAGAAGCACTTGCGAAGCCCTTGCAATTTTTCGAGCCGTGCTAACATTGGCATAGGTGATGATGACCACTACTAGAACTTGGAGAGATTTAATAGAATGGACACATACGATGAGACAAGGACGGCGAAGAGCCCGCTTGCGGCATTAAAAAACAGTCGCTAATCTTTATAGATATGCCGAACGGACACGTCATAGCGTTTGTAAAGATTAGCGACTCCTTTTGCTGCAGTTAGCAGAAGAAAAAGGTTAGAGACTTGGTTTAAAACTTGCTATACTTCTTAAGTCCATTAACTAAAATCATGAGGAAAACATGTCAAATACAAAACCAATTTCAATTATCCAGAAATTAGAAAAAGACTTTATTGCCCTAAAAACTCAGTTAGGTCGTTTAGCTAAAGATTTACAAGAAGCAAGAAGGGCTGCCTCGAAAGAGGCTGTAAAAAAAGTCAATAAAAAAACTGTTGCCGTTAAAGCCAGCATCAAAAAAGCTGAAAAAAAGTTTATAACTAAACCAATTCAAAAAATGGCAAAAAAACGCTCTTGTAAAAGCAAACCTATCAAAAAGAGATAAAACTTTGTAGCAATCACTTTTAACTAACTTTAGGAGACAAATATGACAAAAGTCGAACTTATCAAAGAAATCGCAACTAAATGCAACGTTTCTAAATCTGTAGCCGAACAAATGCTATCTACCACCTTGGGCAGTATCACTAAATCACTTTCAAAAGGTAATAAGGTTGCGTTTATTGGTTTCGGTACTTTTTCTGTTAAGAAAAGAAAAGCTCGTACTGGGCGTAATCCGCAAACCGGAAAACCTCTTAAAATCGCAGCTAAAAAAGTACCCCATTTTTCTGCGGGCAAGAAATTAAAGGAAGCAGTAGCTAAATAACTTAGATATGACATTAGATCAAATCAAAGAGATTGTAGCACAAGGCGAATCACACACATTTGAGTTCAAAAAGTCGACCGCTTTGTTGCATGCCGCTTTTAAGACAGTCTGCGCCTTTTTGAATGGAGAGGGTGGAACGGTATTTATTGGAGTTACTGATCAAGGTAAAATCATTGGGCAGGAGGTTTCTGATAAAACTCAGAGAGAGATTGCAGAGGAGATTTCTAAGCTTGAACCATCAGCACAATCGTATCTTTCCATAGATTACGTCCCAGTAGACAATAGAAATAAGATTATATTTATAAAGGTTAAAGCTGGGGGTCATATACCATATGCATATGATGGTAGACCATACCACCGCGTTCAATCTACCAGTCCTAAAATGCCTCAGCATCGCTATGAGCAATTGATTATAAAACGTGGGCAGCTTAATCATGCATGGGATAGTTTAATTGCTATTGGGAGTAAACCAGAAGACCTTAACCATGATCTTGTTTTGTCTATAGTAAATCAAGCCGTCAATAATAAGGAATTACCAGCATCTGCAATAAATGAAAGTACTTCAAAAATTTTAGAAAGATTTAAGCTTGTTCGAGATCACCAAATAATTAATGCGGCTATGGTATTATTTGGTAAAGATTTACCTTTAGACTATCCACAGTGCCAAATTAAGCTGGCAAGATTTAAGGGAGTAAACAAAAGAGAATTTTTAGATAGCCATCACCTGAATGGTAATATTTTTGAGTTGTTAGAACAAGGAGAGCTTTTTATTAAAAGGCATTTGCCAGTTGCTGCTAAAGTTGTACCCGAACAATTTCGCCGAATTGAAACCCCTATAATTCCTTTTGACGCTATTCGTGAGGCATTATTAAATGCTCTTGCTCATCGTGACTATAGTATTAGAGAAGGCACAATAAATATTGCTATCTATGATAACCGATTGGAGTTATATAGCAATGGTGGACTGCCACCGGGCGTAACGTTAGAAAAAATAAAACATGGCTTTTCCAAGCCAAGAAATTATTGTATTGCCGATGTGCTTCATAAATGTGGATATATAGAAACATGGGGCAGGGGCATACAAAATATTATCGAGTTATGCAAAGAAGCTCGTGTTCCAAAACCACAGTTTTTTGCTGATGATCTAGAATTTAAAGTAATATTCAAGTTTCCTCATAGCATAAAGCCAGAATTATTAAAAGAAGTTGAAATGAGTAGAGATAATTTAACTACCAGACAAACAGAAATTGTAGAAATCCTTGGTAAATTAGGGGAGGCAAGTGCTAAGAAGTTAAAGCAATCTATAAAAATTGCTTTATCAGAAAGAACGTTATACCGTGAGTTAATTACATTAAGAAACATGGGAATAATTGCTAGTAAGGGGTCTACAACTAATGCTGTTTGGTATATGTTGAAAAATAAATAGTTTCTTCTGCCAACTTCTGACAGCTTCTGCCAACTTCCGCCAATTTTTATACTAATATAAAGATGTCATCTCTTATAGGGGTTAAGCCCAAATGAAGATATTTTATGAAAAAAAACAAAAAAAGAATCATACATGATCCAGAGCTATGGCTTGCATTTTTAGACAAATACTACCAACCTCTAAAAGACAAAGACTGTGATATATCTGTCCTAAAACTAAGATTTATAAAGCTTGTACAAGAGTATATTAAGCTTAATGATCTATATAATTGTAAGGGATTGAGATTCGAACATTTGGAAAGAATGGCAACTCAAGTATATCGTTTTGCAACGCTAGAAGATCCGATGTATGTTCCTGAGTTTTCTAAGAAAGTTTTTTTACAGATATATGCCATGATCATGAGTAATGATGAAAGGACACTTAATGTTAAACCAATTAACTTAGCTAATACTTTATTTAATCTTATGCTTGATCCTATTCGCTACTCTGAAAAGCTCAAGCAATGCTCAATTAAAATACTAAGCCTATTTTTAGGTAATACATGTTTGGATGGTCTAGACATTCATGCCTCAAATGGACAATATATTTTCCGAACCATTTGGAAATTATGTTTACTTGCTGGCTTAGACAATGAAAAATTAAATTTGCAAAGTTTGTTTGAACAAGTTGACCGACAGTTACAACTCGAGAGTACAAGAAAAACCGCTGATGAACTAAGCTTAGAATGGCAGCAAACTGTTACATGCAGATTAAGGCAGTTACTAACTAAGGAAGCGGCTGAGGATTTAAAAACTGAATATTCAATTGGGGTGTATACTGTAGACATTGCTTTTCCATCTTTAAAATTAGTTATAGAGATTGATGGAAAAAAGCATCATCACGCTCATATCGGTCAAAGTTACCAAGATACTCTAAAAGATATGTTGTTAGATGAGTATGCAAACTGGAAAGTTGTGCGTATACCATCATACGAGTACGCAAGATTCATTAAAGGAGAAGATTTTAATTTATACATACAATATAAGTTAAGAAATTACGCTGCAATATTTGTCATTCCCGCAAATCCATCACCATCGAGCGCGCGCTTTTTTGGGAAAATCAGAAGTTTGGACATAAATTCGTTTGTTTATCGGGAAATTGAATCTGCAAGATATAGTTTTACAAAACAGAAATTAGAATTGAGTTTTAAGCGCTCGGGTGCGATCACGTATTTTGATTATGGATCCAGCAGCCATGCTTTTTTTGCAAAAGCTAAAAGTAAAAAGAATTATCATATAGAAAAGTATTTGTCTGACAAGTCAGAAGTTCAGGAGCTAGCGGCATCGACTGGCGGTCAACACTCAATAGGTTGAATTAGGTTTTGAAGTATGAATTTTGTTTACAAGATTAAACATTCACAAAACGTGAGGAGATATTGGAATTTGACATTCATTCTTACAGAGATATACGATAAGGTAATTTAATTATATAAAATCAATATGTTACAAAAAATGATTTGAACGACAAACAACCTAAATAATTGTCAACCCCAGGTACGGGAATGACTTTTGCCGTAATTGTCTAATTTCAGCAATGATTTAATTAGTATTAATATAAGGTTATTGAATGCCATCGGATAAATTAATGAAAATGTAAGATTAATATATGAAAAAAAGTGTGAAATTCTTTGGTTGGTTTTTATTACTCATTGGGGTGATTTTGTTATTTGATATAAAATTCTCGAGTATAAGAATATTGATTTTTATTTCTCTTGGTTTGATTCTTATTTTTCATGAAAAAATGGAGCATTTTGAATTATTATCTTTAAAAATAAAACTTAGGAACACTATTAATGAAGCAGAAGAAATTATTACCAAGCTAAAAGCGATTAGTGTTCCGTTAGCAAGGTGTTCATTGACAAGTCTAATAGCCGTTGGTAGAACTAGCTGCATAGGAAATAAAGAAAAATTTTTTATATTGGATGAAACGCTAAATGGATTAAAGTCTTTGGGGTGTGGAACAAATGATATTTTAAAAGCCAGGGAGCTTTTTGATAAACTAATTTGTCATGATATTGCTAGACCTATTTTTAGCCATATAAGAAATAATCTTAAGAAAAAGCATGATGAATTAATTCATAAGCTAAGTGCTGTCCCTAGTAACAGTCCAATCAAAAACAGTCCTGAATATGTAAAATTCTCTGAGGAACAAAAACAAGTTTGGGAGGAAATACAGTGTTTGGATAACTTAGCCTCTTTTACATCGCAAAAAGTAAGCCGTATTAATGATGTTAATAATTTTTTATCTTCAACAAAATATATAAGTAAGGGTGAAGTATCAGAAATAAAAAACAAGCTTCGAATAGATTTGGAAAATTTACAAACATACGAAAGAGAAGGGGAGTTTTATGATAATGATTATTTTATAGAAAGAAGAGAATAATCTAATCATGTTATTAAAAGATGCTAATATTTATGTATGCTGGATAGTTACTAATTTATTTAGACAGTTTATTTAATTTACTTTTATGACTACTTTTTCAAAAAGAATGGGGATATCGCCGCCACCAATATTACAGCAAAGAATGATGTTGCCAGAACTAAGAACATCTTTGTGGAACATTTTATACAGATTTTATCATGATCATCTAATAACTCCATATTATAGGCAAATGGATTTTATATTCGAAATGTATTGGGAAGAGTTTCTAAAATTACCCAATAGTCAGAAACCTATTGATATTACTCAAATAGTACCACTTATTGAAACCATTCACACAAAGGAATCATTTGATGCTTGTCTGCAGTGGAATCAAATTTATGATTTTTGGGATTTTACAATAGATTTGCTAATAAAAGGCTGTAATATGGAAAAACAAGCTAGGGAGCTTATGGATGAATTTAATAGAATATCTGAAAGAGAAAATTCAGCATATAGGTTTGTTGGAAGTTATATTGTTGAAATCATATCTGACGAAGAAATTAAAGAAATAGATCATGCTCTTTGCTATAATAATAGCGCTACCAAACATATAAATACTAGTTTAAAACTCTTAAGCAATAGAGTCTCCCCAGATTACAGAAATTCCATCAAAGAATCAATATCGGCTGTAGAAAGCATGGCTAAAGTTATTACAGGTAAGCCAAAGGCAACATTGGCAGATATACTAAAAAAAGAATATTTAGCACTTCATCCGGCTTTGAAAGATGGATTAACTAAGATTTATGGATGGAGTGGCGATGCCGATGGTATAAGGCATGCTTTAGTGGATGAAACCACTGTTTCATTAAATGAAGCTCGTTTAATGTTGGTTTTGTGTTCGGCTTTTGTAAATTATTTACGCAACAAATTTGATGTGGATTTAGTTAATAATAAAGTAATAGACGTTTAAGCTATGATTTTTGCTATAGACTAGCCTAAATATTGTTTGTTGGTTGAATCACAAATATAAGTTAAAATAGTATAATTTTCAGGTGCTGTCTAAGAAAACGTCAAAAGCAATTAAATTGTACGGATATTGACTAAAAAAGTCGAACCTTTTTGTATTTATTTTTTAACTAAGAAAAGGGTCGTTTTATTAGCCAATTACCCCCTACCAGTCAAATCATAATTACTAAAATTACACTTCCCACACTTAGGCTCAAAAGAATGTTTTCTATTATAATATGGGCACTTAAGTAAATTATTAATTTCTTTAAATCCCTCTACCCATGATTGAAATTTATCATTAATAATACTTAAAGTACCATCATCGTTAAGTTTGCCAATGTTATTAATATTTGTATCTAAGGCAACTGTGCACTTTGCAAGAGAACCATTTGGTCTAATTACTAGTGAATTTGGTTGCGCCGCATAGCAAATATATTGACCTTGTATGGTGCTTCCTGTATCCCATAATGAAACTTTATTATCTAACATAGCATAAAATTTATGAATAATACTAATAACATCAGAAGGTGATTTAACTTGGTCATCATTAGTTCCTCCAAGTTTAGAAATAGGTCTTATAAAAACTTTAAATCGGTTATCATCTGAGAATGCATCTTTTATTTTGCAAACTAATTTTTGCATGGAAAATATATTTTCCGAATGGACATGTAATCGTAGTATTATTGAAAACTCCGCATCGCATTTTTTTATATTAAGAAGATTTTCCCATATCTTATCAAATGTGCCATTGCCATTTATCTTACACCTAACTTTATCGTGAAAATCTCTATCTCCATCTAAGGATATTTGATAATAGTTAATTTGGAGAGCTAGTAAATTTTCAAACGTTTTTTGATCTAGTAAATATCCATTAGTAGTAATATTACTAGAAAATAACACCCTTTGGTCTGCTATTTTTTTTACATATCCATTAATATTGGAAATTATTTCTTTAGAAAGTAGTGGTTCACCACCAAACCAGGCTATATTAAAATATTTTAGTTCTTTTGTTTCTAATCTTCTGGCTATTAGTTTTTTAACTGCATTTACCGTGTTTTCAGTCATTTGCCCTAAGGCATGATTTTCATAACAATACATGCATTTAAAATTACATCGTTCTGTTGGTAGTAAAATTAATTTCCAATTTTCATTACTTAGAGAATTGATTATTTTGCTGATATGAAATCCTTTGTATAGTTGATCGGTACAATTAATCGATTCGATTTTATTATTCATATTAATAATTTCATTAATCTATATCTCCGCAGCAAGCCACAGGGAATATTACATAAAATTCTGAGTTATCAACCTTAATCAGTTGAAAATCTATTGCGTTATGCAGCCAGGTAGTCCTGGAGTATCGCCTGGGTTAACAACATTATCTTGGTTAATAATTCGTCCAAGAACACAAGCGCCATTTCTTAATTCCAAATGTCCTTTCCTTATTGGGTCAAATACAATATCACCACTTACTATTGTTCCATCCAAGATAATGGTTGGGGCATCACCCTCTGTTTGTTGACGGTTTTCAGCGGAAATATCTCCATGAATAGTCGAATTTTGTAAAGTAGCTTTCGTTGCATTAGTTATAACAATGCTATCAGCTGTAATCCCACTTCCGTCAAGTAAGCCAGTAACTTTTAAACCATGTTCAACTCTCGAACTATCAATGGTCAGTTTTCCTATTACTTCCGCACTTCTAATAGTAGAATTTGTGATAGATAATAATCCTTTTACGTGTAAATCTCCTTGTGTAGTATCGTGTACATGATTCATACCTAAAATATTTTGAAAAAACATATAAGCTCCTGTAAATTTATAGCATTTGTAGCTACTGAGTGAGTTAAAATTTATATTTGCAAGTTCTAACTTCTCTTTAACATATTGTTTTACAAACTAATTTGCTATAAGAGATCAATTAGAACTTGCTAAGTTATTTGATATAATAAAAATTACTTAACCGATGGACTTGAAGTTTTGTTTTCCTCTATCTCATTAGATGTACTACCGCAATTATCATTACACCCAACCCCGCAAAGATTTTGTTCTAAATCCTTGCAAGGTAAGTTTTTTTCTTGATGTTCACTGATTATTTTAGATAAATTTTCTTCTACTACAACTCGACCAGTCACATCTAAAGTGATGTTTTCTTTCGATAGGTGTTGAAAAAATGTTATATTTATTTGACTGTTAGACATAAATGGAACTCCTAAAATTAAATTAAAAATATTTTTTTGAGTTAGAAATTTGGCAAGAGATATTCATTGATAAACACCAACCGAAATAGATGTCCCATCATCTTTCTTATCCCTTTCAAAAACATTATTTCTTAAAACTATAAAGAAAACATCCGTATGGAATACGTATTTTTTAGATTTCTACTCTGAAATATAGAAAAGGTAGTGATAAAAACATTTAAAATGTTTAAGACGCATTTGCATAAAGGAGCAACCTATGTTCTGTTAGTAGTCCAATAATACAAAATATTATTTTACGTAGGCAATATGACTGGCATTTTTTCATTTTTTATGTAATAAATATATCTCATCAAATTGGAATAGGTGTAAACATTGTTATAAATGTATATGTGTGTCGTCTTTAATTATCTTATGCCACAATATAAATATATTAGATAAATCAATGCATTATTTGATAAAAGTGCCGCTTCATCAAGAATAAGGTACAAATATTAATATAATTGTTTCTCTTATTCTTAATTAATCCCTTAATAAAATTTTTTAACAATTTTAAAAGGCAATGCGGGATTTATTAAATAAATATCAGATCATATTATCGGAAGATATTAGCTCGATATGTAACCCATTAACCGAATTCGGGATTACTTTTTTTCATTATATGCAAAGATTTAATGATAATTCTCGTATCCATATTAGCAATGTTCCTGAATGGGTAGAACATTTCTATCAACAAGACTTTCATCTATTGGGTGTTTTACAGGGGAAAAATGATAATTATCCACAAGAAGGTTGTTTTTTATGGTCAACTTTGAAAAATCAGGATATTTATCAAGATTGCAGGGAATATTTCAACATAGATCATGGTATTACAATTATAAAAAAACAACCCAAGTCAATAGAATTTTTCCATTTTGGTACAAGCAGAGATAAGCCAGGGATAGAAAATTTTTATCTCACAAATTTGGATATATTATATCGTTTTATTATTTATTTTAAGGATAGTGCTAATCCATTACTTGAAAAAGCTCGTAAAAATAGAATACATATACCAAATTACAACAATAATCCGGATATTCTTGATTTAAGCATTGTTTTCGGTACTGATTCTTTTGGAAATAAATTAAAACAAAAAGCAATCGCAGAATTTAAGATTAAAAAATATGCTTTAAATTTAGACAATGAGAAAGTAATATTTAGTAAACGGGAAGTTGATTGTTTATTAGGGATGCTGGAGGGAAAACAAGCATCAGAAATCGGTAGAAAGCTGTATATTTCAAAACGGACTGTTGAAACACATCTTGATCATATTAGACAAAAACTTAATTGCAAGGATAAATCAGAACTTATCAAAATATTGATGCGGAAAGGACTTACATTTCATGGTCAACTTTGGAAGGTTTTTTCTTGATTACATAAAATTTTGAGAGATATCACATAGTGAAAACGCGATATCTCTCAATTTTTTGTTATTTACCAGGTGCTGGGGTTTGCTCTGAACTATTGTTCCAAATATGTTCTACAGCTCCAGTAGTGGCGCCAGCCAATGTTCCTACCGCAGCTCCAGCAAAAAAACCTTGTCCACCCAAACATCTTGCGCCTGCTACAGCTCCAAAAGTTGCTCCACTAACAGCTCCCTTAACCATAGCTGATATTATTGGTGGCGTTGATATTGGTTCTGATTGTATGCCTCTAGATGCTTGATCTGCCATATCAAATACTGCTCTTGGTACCATCATCATAGTAATTTCTCCAATTAGCTACTAAAATTTAAAACCAAATGTTACGGAGGCATTTTTGCTACCGTCAGTTCCCATTGATCCACGCATATCTATTATGGTTGAATCAGATGGTTTTGTAGCTACGCCACCAGAAAAAATTGTTGGTCCACCAAAAGGCTGGAATACTCCGCCACTGTAAGTGGTATCTCGAGTACTATAGCTACCGGATGCCCCTAAACCATTTGGACGACCCGATTTGTCAGTAGAAACTATCGGTTGCACCTGAACTGGTGGTTGAGGGTTTGATTTGCAATTAGGTTTCATTATTTATCTCCAATTTAAAATTCATATAGTTGGATAAGAGATACTCCCTGATGGGCAAATATTGGAATAGGTGCTTTTTAGTTTTCTCTCTTATCCATTGCAAAAACATTATTGCTTTAAATTAGGAAGAAAACATCCGTATGGAATACTGATTTTTTGTTTTTTAGATTGAGGGAACAGAAGGAGCAATAGTTGGTGCTGGAATTGATCTTATCTCTTCTTCTGGATTACTAAAAAGAGTTTGATAATACTTTTTAAAGTGATCTATGTAAAAAGAAGGTGTGTATACAGCATTTGGAACAACTGTTAACATTGATTGAATGCGCTGTCCAAGGGGTTGAAAAATACCAAAAAACTTAAAAGTCGCTTGAGCCTTGTTGAAATAAAATTCTGCCATTTGTGGTAATCCTTTTAGTGAATATGCTTCTGCCAAACAATAAGCACTAAGCGCTATCATGGGCTCATTAAGTTTAAGTTCATTATATATCATAAATGAACGCCTTAAATATCTAATAGCCAAATTTGCAGTATCACCTTCTTCTAATTTAATTTTTCCAAGTAATAAATATACTAATGCTTCACTGTTACTATCTTGTATCTCTTGTCCTATCAATGGAATCAAAATGATCATTTCTTGCAGAGTGGTTGTAGCTTGTGTCAAATCACCAAGCAAAAAAGCCAGTAGGGCAATACTGGCATAGGTTTCAAATTTAAATAGATTACCCCATCTTCTTTTACGTATTGCATCATTTTCACATAGATAATCTCGAGTTAAGCCAAGCGTTTCACCATTCAATTCATGTGCTACGGATTTAAAATCAAAAGTAGGCGATAGTAATGCGCGATTATGTTCAATTATGCTTCGGATTTGCTCTGCAATAGGGGGCAATATATGTTGAGGACGGCAAAATAATATTGCGTAAATACGTGAAACATCGTGATAAAGTACATTTTGATGCATATTAAAGAAATCTTCCCCAAAGATAGATTTTTCGCATTGGACAAGTTTATATTCTAGTAAAGTAAAATAACTTAATCGCGCAAAAGGTTCAGCTTGAATTACTTGATGACTATTCAAGTAAGTAAAACATAAATTTGTTCTATTTCCACGAGCCCTAGCAAGCAAATAATGCTCATCTTTAGTGAGTTCTAGTATTTTATGGCTACTGTTAGCCAAACTTTGAATTATTATAAAACTTTGTTGAAAAATTTCTTGAGCTTGAGACTCATTTTTAGCTGTCCCATTAAGGAAAGTTGCAATTCTACTATACAATTCAATAATTATTGTGACTATAGAACGATTTTCTGTAGCATTTGGATGTATAACTAACTGACTTAATTGGTCTGTTGAAAATGATTTACAAAGCGCTTGTAAAAAAACAATTAATTGTGGCAGCAAATAACTTAATCTAAATAATGTTTCTGCAGAATTGTCATAATAAATAAACACCGTTTCAGGTTTACCGCAGTAAAAAACTTTTAGCAATGCCTGCAATGCTGGTAATATTTCATGTATTTTGTTACGAACAATGTAATTACGAATATTTTCTTGTACTAAGCGATGCATATAAATAACTCCTGGCTCATACCTAAGCAACGCGAAGTTTTGTAATAATTCTAGTATTTTTATAATTTCTCTTCTTGCGATTTCTTGATCATTATTATATTCCTTAAGAAAAGACTCTAAAATGGAAATAGGGATGGCAGTAGGATTAAGCATTGCGCAAGCAAATAATATTGGCAAAATCAAACGGCGAGTTTCTATAGCTAAACTAGGATACTCTAAAAGATAATTAAAACTTACTCGCCATGCTAATAGGGAATATTCATGCTTATCTCCAGAAATCATTATATCATGTTTTTGCTCAGTAATTTTTTGGAGATAATCTATAAATGTAATTCTAGTTTCTCGAAGAAAAGTAATAGCTAATGATAATGTTAACGGAAAACTTCCCAGCATTTCTGCTATTATTGGCTCATCACTAGTAAAGCTTACTGCTTCAGCAAATGTTAAAGGAGGAATTGCTATTTCCCTAAATCCATTTTGTTGCCAACAAGTTTGGCGACTAGTTAACAAAATAAATACTTTCGTATTTGTTGTATTGGATAAAAATCTTTTTAGAGATGTTGAATTTTGCGCATTGTCATAAATAATTAGTGTGTTGTTATTACTTTGTTCTATAACACTACAAACAATTTGAATTAGCCTTTCCTCAGCAATTCCATAAGTTTGATGACCAAGAATTTCCGCACAAAAACGATCATATTCAAAGTAAAGAATATCTTGTTCAGCATTAAACCAAAAGATATTAAAATCAGCATGTTGCCTAAATTTTCTAATAATCTCTAATGCTAAAAAAGTCTTGCCTACACCACCTTTTTGTGTTGCATCAACCAATGCAACTTTACGTGATTCGTATAGCGCGGAATCAATCGTGTGTAATAGTTCATTTCTAGGAACTACTTTCCCTTCCTCAGGAAGATAAGGAACATTCCAATCTTGAGTGGTTGGAGCTGATATAAATTGGTCAGGGGGAAGACTGATATTTATTCTAGGCATTATCATCGATGGTTGCTGGATATGACTCAAACATGCGCCCAAAACCAATATTTCTCGTGTTATTCCAAAACAAAGTTTAGCATAGTTTTGGTCTTTGCTGGTATAGCGGAAAAATGAACTCATTTCAACTTCGTGCTGCTGTTGCATGCATTCTAGTTTTTCTATACTAATACGATCGGTAAAATAGTCATTTAAAGTAAATAATAGCCAAACAATTTCGCGTTGTAACATCCAGTTATAAACAAACAAATTTTCGCTAATTGCGCTTGAACTTATCGGCATAGCTGCTAAATTTGCAAAATAGGCTCTTTGTTCCTCAATCAATAGATGGGCTTGAACAAGTCCCCCAAATAATAAACCTAAAGTACCTTGAATGTTTTGAAAATAAACTCCCGGGGTGTAACCAGAAAAATTTAGCGGATAACCACTAGCTACTAAAGTGATTTTTTTATTTTCTCCAATTATGTACTCAACATTATCATTGAACTTTTCCGGGGGATTTAAATTTCTTTGTTGCTGTTGCAACCATTTTAATAAAGAAAAAAGTTCTATATTACCAGAGGAACAACTAACGAATACTTTATCATTATTTAATAACTGAGCAATTCGACTATCATCTCTTGTATAATCACAAAAAATATCGCGCCCAGAACAACCTATAATCAGTTGCGAATCTTGTACTAGATTACTTAGAGTTGCATATTTTTTTAATTCGCGAATATTCGGTATGGTAGCCAGCAATTGACAGGACGTTTCAAAGATTCCTATCTCAATAGTTTGTTCAGATAACTTTTGACTATTTTTTTGAACTTCCCTTAATTTTTGTTCTAAAAGTGGCTTATATTGTATTAATGCTTTTACAACATTGCTACCAATTTTACCATAACCGACGATACCGATCTTGATTATTGACAAAGAAAATTTTCCAATAATTTGTTTCTCAAATACCTCATTAAGTTTTTCAATAAGTTGTGAGGCTATTAATTCAGCTTCTACGATTTCCTTTGCTTGTGAAGATGCCATCATTATGACAGGCAATATTTTTTGCGGTATTTTTTTATATTTTAATAGTTCTGTACAATATGTGTCAGGACCATTATTAGTTTGTTCAACTGCAATTATCGGAATGTGATATTCCTCTATTTTTCTAAATAATTCTAGTTCTTCTTGACTAACATTAGGATCTGACTTCCAATGATTTAATATAGCTACCGCACGTAAAATTGCCTTACTGCCATCATCTAAAATAAGTAATTCACTAATTGAATTCGCAGATAAAATATTTATCCATAAAGCACATTGTTTCCACAAAGTACTAATTTCTTCATTAAAAACTTTTGTAAATTCTATACCCCCACGATAACTAGCAATATTATTTTCAATAAGATGGATAGAAATTTTTTTAAGAGCCTCTATAACACCAACTTCAGTAGAGTAGGGCTTGCCTAACAAAAAAATATTTTCTGGTTTCGCTCCAAAATAGAGCATCGCTTTAATTAATTGCACCGTTTGTGGCAATAGATGCTGAACTAGAACGAATATCGTGTGGCTAAAATCCAATCTTCCAGATAGATATAGTGGCTCTAGGCGCATTAATAAAACATTTAACAAAGCCGATCGCGTTAAAGTGGTATTGCGTCCTAAAAAGTTCAGTTTTGTATAAGGACGTTCGTTTTTTCTTAAATTTTCTGGATCTATTACATTAAATGGACTACTAAAAGCACATTCTATTTGATGTCTTTTCAGGAGATCTATTTTATCTTCAAATTGACGGGGATCAAAAGGATGATTAGTGATTATCGTAGCGATTTGTTCCGCAAAGAATACTCCTGTTGCTTTATATTTTCTCCAATTCCCATCGTTGAAATAACAATAACGATCTTCGTCATGAATATGGCTGAAATTTGCTCTGAATAAAAGGTCTTTAATCTGACCAATAGTGGAATTTGCACTTGAATCTATTGTTATTGTATGTGAAGTATCAAGGATACATATTTCTAAATAAAAGCAAGCGCTAGCTCCGCGTTTTTCAATATGGATTATAACCGTCAACCAATAGTCTTCATCGACATTGCAAGGAATAACTATATTCAATCCAACTGCAGTATCTAATTGAAGAATAGCATTAATTTCTTGTAAGAAACGTTGGGGATCTAAACTAGATATCCAGAATTGATTATCAACAGGTATTTGGTGTTTTGGATTGATAGTTGACTTAACATTTAACACCGGCAACAATAATCTTCCTATATTGTCAGCATTTATTACATTTCCAAAGGAAGCGTTATCACGGATTTTTAAAAAAGGAAGGGAAGGAGGTATACCAGCAGCAAAGATAAAAGATTGGTTTACTACCCTCGTGAAAGGTAATGATAAAGCCTCAACTACATAGGAAAAATCTTCTTCGCTATATTCGCATCGTAAAATATCAAAGTGCATAATTTTATATTAAAAATCAGTATTCCATACGGATGTTTTTCTTATTTTATATAATAAAATGGTTCTAACGATAAAGGTAAATATTTTTTGATAAGTATATAGCTATCTCAAATAACTTAGTAGGTATTTTTATATATTAAATAATAACTTAATTAGAAAAATAGGGGTAATTTATATGATGCAACAACCAACAATTCCATACCCAAAAGTAACATACAGAAGAATAGATGGGAGCATTGAACGTACTTATGAGGGAGAGTTAGTCGACGGTATACCTAATGGCGGAGGAACAATGACATACCCGGATGGTCGCACAATAACTGGTCAGTGGCATAATGGAGAGCTGATACAACCGCCTATTCATCCAGCAACACAATTAATTCCCCAATCACAAGTTCAGATTGCCCCTCAACCATCAACTCAAGCCCAACCAAGTTTTATGGAGAGAATTTTGGGAAGTGTTGTAGAACGGTTATTGCCGATGGCTATCGGAGCATTATTTGGCGGTCATACTCAAGAATTAGCCCCTCGAAGTAGCTCGGCATTTTTTCCTGATGGAATGCGAATAGATAGACCAATACGACAGGATCCTATAACTGTTCATGGTCCTATTAGTTTCACTAATACAGGTCCCAACCCAATTAGATTGACCCGGGAGCATTTTGAAGCTGCCGCGCAATTAGGAAGAAGATAAAAATTTTAATTTTATAACAAGTATTTAGTTTAGGAATAAACAAAAGTAATTATTTTTTAAAGTATATTTATATTAGAGGTACACTATGTTTCTTTTTAAGTTTTTCACAGGATCTCAAAATAACATAAGAGAGCAAGTCTTGAATATCGAACAATTGGCGATTACCGCCCCAAAAAATCAAATTCCAGAAGTTATAGATAAAGTAGGAGATATAGCACTTAGAACAGCTAAAGATCTCCGCTTATCCACAAATGAAGCAAAACAAGAAATAAAAAAATTAGAAAAAGTACAGGAAACAATATGTAATAGATTTATAACCGCTTATAAACAAGATGCGGAAAGCATTTGTCCGCCTATTGGGAGAGGATCACTTGCGGCTGAAATAGCAGATGGTGGACTTCGTCTTGGATTGGCTTTATTAGGTTTTCCTCCGCCACGAGTTGATTTACATGAAAGAGCAAATGCCTGCGCACAGGCTATTGGGCAATATGTGACTACTAGTGAGAAATTAAATTCCTTACAAGCCGAGGGTTCCTTCGTAATACAAAAAATCAGTAATACACAAGAAAAATTTAAAGAAGCTAATAGTTTATTGCAACAAAGACAAGATCCAGTGCCTGTTTATGCAGACGACTTTGTGTTTTCAAAATAATTATAACTCATTTCCAAAGGAAATTATTATGCCAACTCATTTAGAATATGCATTAATAAGTCAACATGTTTATGGATCCTATCCATCGCTGCTTTTTTGGCAACAGATTCGTATTATGAGAAACGATAAAAATGGTTTTTTCTCCGCCGCTTATCTTAATGATAATAAAAAGGAAATTGTAATCGCCTTTCGTGGAACAGCGAATATGCAAAATATAATAACGGATTTTGGTTTAGCATTAGCAAAAGTACCTAATACACTCCAGGAAGCAATTCAATTTATTCGAGAAATTAATCAACTAAAGGAACAACACTTTACTAACTACACGATTTCATTGACCGGACATTCATTGGGTGCTGTATTAGCTGAGTTATGTACCTGTTGTATAGATGGTCTCCATTTTAGAGCGGTAACGTTTGAAAGCCCCGGTATTGGAAAATTGCTGATTGCTGATAAACAGCATAGTGCAAAAGACCTTATTACAGGTTATGTAACAGCACCAAATGCTATTAATACAATGGATTCACATTTTGGAAAACTTTTTCGTCTTTTCGTTCCTCACACGGGTGGTTTGGGGTTTTGGCATGTAGCAGGGTGTATTTGGGGCACGGCTAATAGATTTACACTTTTTTATAGTGTTGGAGGAAAGGTGCTTAAGGCGGCTGTAGAAGCAGCCGAGACAGTAGGAAAAGCAGCAGCATTTGCCCGTTTTACTGCAGAAGCTGTTCACATAGGGGTGCATAATGCGGCTGTGGAGGCAACCGAGACAATGGGAAAAGCAACAGCATTTATTGCAAAAAACGCTATTATGACTAGCAAAGAAACGAGTATTAATACTGGAGCAACAGCTGTTAAACAATTAGTAAGTTATTTTGGAGGAACTACCCTAAATGCTGCAGCAGCAACTACCACTGCTGTAGATGCAGCAACTATTGCAGCAGTAGAGATAGCGGCTGCTACTGCAGTTATTGCTTCCGGAAATACAATAACAAAGATCATTACTGGAAATGTTGCAAGGCAAGTTGTTCCAACCGTCCAATGGCTTATTAGACAGCACTCAATCGATAATATTGTTTCACAATTTGATCTTAATACAGGCAATCCAAAAAAAGTGGCACATATAGTATTATGGCCACACGGGTTGAAGAAAAATGCCATTGACTTTATAAGTAGTATGGGACGCGACTTTATTCCTTTACACCCTAGAAATCGTGGATTGCACACATTATTTAATGAAAATGGCATGCTAGAACATAGGATAGAAGCAATAAAAGAATATCGAATTGAGGCAATGGAAACTTTTGCTTCATCTGATTCTAATTTGAGCAATTCATCTTTCCTTGCTACAAGCAGCCTTTTTCGGATACCACCATCTACGTTCGCAAATACAACAGCTAATATTACAACTTTATCAGATGATGACGTATATAAAGAAGGATATATCGGCGATGAAAAGAAAGAATTTGATCTTGGGTTTACAGCATAGAAGTATGTTATTGCTTTAATAACAAATATCCATTGCAATCCTATTTGGCAGAGTGCAATTGTCTTTGGTAAATGACACTTTTAAGCCGCCCCGTGCCGATTATATCATACCCGTGATTATAAACTTAATCACATAAAACGGTGTCTTTGAGTAAAAAGATAGACGGACACACCCATAAGATTTTATACAGTTTTAAAATGATATTTTTATTCGAAACTGTAGGTTTTGGCACTAATGCTCCCGCTATCCCTTAAGGAGACCATTCAAAACCGGGTGGTCTTTAGGGTTTGCGCGGTTTTCGCCTAACCGCGCTTACCTCTGTTTGTTGCTCATAGCGGTGGGTATGAAAAAATTGTTGCATTTCATCACCACCCGGTTTTGAATGGTCTCCAAGTACTAGAAATACTAGAGATGGCGGCGCAAAAAGGCATATCTGTGCACATTGCAAAAAATAGAATGGTAATGGATGGGTCAATGCAAGCCACAATTACCGCTACTGTTCTTGGCTTAGCTGCGCAAATTGAAAGGGAGTTTATTTCGGCACGCACAAAAGAAGCTTTATGCAAAAGTAAAATCGAAGGAGTAAAGCTTGGGAGACCAAAAGGGCAAGCTGATCTTTTAAAGTTAGACGCTTTTCACGACGAAATTACGGGTTATATAAAAAAAGGAATTAACAAACGCGCTATTTCTAAGTTAATTGAATGCTCTCCATCGACGCTGTATAAATGGTTAGAACGCCGGCATATTCACATGAAAAGCGGGAAACTAAAAGCGAAGTAACTCAGATCGAGCACTTTTGGGGGTTCTTCGGCTTGACCCGTACTAGTTCTGCTTCAATTCAACCCCAAGGACAACAAATGAGTATAATGCCACTACCTAGTGAAAAGACGCCATTACTATAAGCGAAGTCATAGCAATTCGGTAGATCTAGGGGTTTGACAATCATTCGTACAGGAAGTTACTGTAAGGAAATTTAATTACGTAAAATCAATGTGTTACAAAAATCGATTTTGACGACAAACAGGTCAATTACGGCTTTTTAAGCAAATATAACTATTTGATAAATATTAATATTTTTTCTTAGAGTAACCTTTAGTACAGATGCTTGTCAAACCCCTAGATCTTGGTGATTAGATCTGGTTGAAAGCAGCTTTGTTGGAGGAATGACCCTTTTAGGACACCCTCTTAGTCAATAAATGAATACAAAAATGATCGACTTTTTTACTACGGTGTTGGAGTAACTCTACCAGTAGGATCATGAGCATTATGATGTAACGCGCCTTCTTCAGCTAGTAGATCTTGTGATGCCGCAAAAAAACTAGCCTGTCTTGGTCCCGACCATGCAGCATGAACCGCATTATCACAACGAGCATGCCAACATGTAGGCGGTAACGGTGCCGGTGGAGCGGGAAGAACACCACTTAAACCATCAATCATGGTTTGCACTCTAGCATTATCATCAAAATATCCCCTCCGCATCCCTGTCACAGCTAGACCCTGTAACTGTTTCATTCCAGAACTATCTACAACATCTTTGTATAATTTTAATACACCTGATATTACAGTAGTTATAATAGGTGTAAAAAGAGTTATAGCATCCAATGCGGTATTTGTGGAACCAGCAAATGTACTACTAAAAAGTGTCTTAGCTGCTGCTACTCCTGCTGTTACTCCAGCCCCTAATGCAATTGTAACATTAATTCCAGCATCACAATTAGCTCTTTTCCTCATTGCTAAATTAAATTCTGCTTTAAATGCTAGAAAAGCATTCTGCTCCGCTGGAGTATTAATAGGGGATGCAGCTTTAATTCCAAAAAAAAGCGTATAATCCATAATTGGCATAATCTATCTCCTTGAAATTTTTTTAATTTACTAATTTTGGTTCTACCTTGGGCTACCAAACTAATCAAGTTTATCATTGAATTTTCTAAAAATATAGGATAATCGTAAAGTACATGAGTAAGGGTTAGCGAGCTTATTAGAGTAAAATTAGAGGATGTGGATTCTACTCGTTGCATATGGGTTTCGCAGGGCAATTCTAAAAGCTGACACTTCTTAAAAACAATAGGTAACTAATGCTAAATGGATTTAGGAAACAAGTGGTAACTTAAGATTTTGCAGGTATAAAAATTAGACGCAAAAACAGTCATAGTGATGGCAAAGGTGGTGTTTGTCCATAAATTTAGTGGATCCGACACATGAATATTAAAAAGTTTTAGCGGGAGCTACTGTAGTTATGTAAAACTTCTGTTAGAGCAAAGTTAAAATGTCCTCTTTTGCTAAAAAATGTTAAGAATTTTTCTGGCTAATAAATTATTAAAATTGGTGCATTAGCACCACCAAAAATTTCTTAAAAACAAAAACAATAAAAATCTGTTATTGGGGTTTGACAAGCATCTGTACCAAAGGTTACTCTAAGAAAAAATATTAATATTTATCAAATAGTTATATTTGCTTAAAAAGCCGTAATTGACCTGTTTGTCGTCAAAATCGATTTTTGTAACACATTGATTTTACGTAATTAAATTTCCTTACAGTAACTTCCTGTACGATTGATTGTCAAACCCCAATGTCAACCGATCAGTTACAAAAGGAGATATGATGGAGGAAATGACGTCAGATTTGTTTACTCGATATTTTCCTAATAGATGTGGTTTTGGCAAAGGTCAAATACAAGATTCATTTGGTAGTGAATCAAAGGAAGTTGATATAATTGTTTTTGATCGGGATAGTATACCTCCTGTTTGCCATGGTATTAAAAATAGAAACGAAAAGAGAGTTGAAGGTTTTTTCCCCGTAGAAAGCCTGTGGTACGCTATTGAAGTAAAAAAAAGTTTGAACAATAACGAACTTAGAGATGCCGTTGAAAATATGGAATCAGTTAAAAATTTAAGATCACACATAAAAAATCCTGTACGTATGTTATTTGCATATAGTTCTAATCTAATAGATTCAGATATGAATATTAAGAAAGAGTTTGAGAGGTATAAAAAAGCAGATAGTGGTTGGAATAAAAACCCCGCTATCCAAGTTATTTGTATTATTGGAAAAGGGTATTTGTTTGTACAGTTTGCCAAAAGAAACCGCGACAATAAGCGAGTTTTACTATGGAAATATATTAAGGATCAAACTAATTATTTAGAGGTTGCTTGTTGCCTTGCGGGAATGATAAATACAATAACTGGACAAGTATTTGACCCATACTTGTTTGATGAATCAACTATACAGATTTTGGAAGAAATAGAGCTGTGATAGATACTATCTAAGAAATGGCAAAAATGAATTAATTTGTACAGATATTAACTAAAAAAGTCGACCGTTTTTGTATTCATTTTTTGACTAAGAAAAGGGCGGTTTTTGTAGACAGAAATTCGTCCACGAAATTCAATCAACGATGTTAATATTTTTTTAATACTACTGTGTTATGATTTGCCAGTTAATTTAATAATACAAATTTTTAATTTATAAACAAAATACGGAGGATTTATAGTATGAAGCCTATTCCATTAAATTTACGATTAGACACTGTCGGAAAAGTCAGCCTTTTAGGATCACCAATAATTTCATCTCCCTCATCTTTTTTTCCTAGAACAATTTTTAATCACGCTAATAAAGAGATTGATCATAACGAAGTAATGCTTTTGGTCGACACACTTAAGGATAGTCATAGCCAAATAACTTCTATAGATCTT
>MGXG01000002.1 GCA_001801285.1 Gammaproteobacteria bacterium GWE2_37_16 | reverse complement strand
TTATTTTTTTATTTAGATTTAATCATGTAGATTATGGCAGAATATATTAAAAGGTGCTATACCGTATTTTTTGATAATTTAATATCTGAAAATTTCTAAGTTTTAAAATAATATATTGATTTTAAAGGGATTTTCATTTACATATCTTTTTTAAACTGTTACAACCTTAACAGGTTAATTTAAAATGGTTCAAAATTCAAAAAGGCGCTTTTATGGCAAAAACTCGTTATTCCGACAATGTAACTTTCTTATTAAGCGCTGCGCATCTTACGCATTTGCCGCCTGACTTTGGTAATGAAGTTGCTTTTATTGGTCGCTCTAATGTTGGTAAATCCAGCGCTATTAATATCATTGCTGGTATAAAAAGATTGGCACGCGTTGGTAAAACTCCAGGCGTAACGCAATTGATTAATGTTTTCTTGATTGACAAAAATAAACGTTTAATTGATTTACCCGGGTATGGCTATGCCAAAGTGCCAGGACCGATTCAGGAGAATTGGCATAAACTGGTTAATGGTTATTTGGAGCAGCGCCAAAGTTTACGCGGGTTATTTTTATTGATGGATAGCAGACATCCTTTAGGCGAGAATGATCTGGAATTATTAAACTGGGCGATAGAGAGCAAATTGCCTCTTTGTATTTTATTAACCAAAGCAGACAAATTAAAACGCTCTGAAGCCAACGCTGTTTTAAGAAAAGTACAGGAAGAGGTAAAGCAGCATAGCGATTTGGTCACAGTGTTGCTTTTTTCAGCACAAGAAAGAACTGGTTTAAATGAGGTATTTAAACAATTGGATCTGTGGTTGAAGATTTGAGTACAATTTTTAAGAAAACATCCCTTTAAAACCATAAAAGAAAATAGCGGTTAGTACTCCTGTGATTGGTATGGTAATAAACCAGGACATAAAAATATTGCGGACAATTCGAAGATCGATAGCACCAATACCGCGCGCCAAACCAACTCCTAAAATTGCCCCAACTAATGTTTGTGTTGCCGAAACTGGAAGCCCTAGACTCGTCGAAGTTACGACAGTAGTAGCTGCAGCAAAAGTAGCGCAAAATGCTCTTATAGGCGTTAACTCAGTAATGGCAGAACCCACCGTTTCGATTACTTTGCGACCAAATGTTAAAAACCCTATTGCTACACCAACGTAACCGCAAGTTAAAATCACTAATAACAAATTATTATTATGGTCTACTGAGTCTGAAAGTACATAATGAAGTATAGTGATGACAGGACCAGTTGCTGTAGCAATATCATTGGCTCCGTGCGCGTAAACCATCGCACAGGAAGTAAATATCATAAGAAAAGCAAAAGCCTTTTCGACCAAGACAAATTGTTCTTTGTAATTAACATAAGGTTGATTATAGATTTTCTTTAGTAAAATGTTTCCACTAATGACAATAGCAATACCACAGGCGGTAGCAATAAGTATATTTTCCACAGGATGCAGTTGGATAGAAAAATGTTTTAGTGCTTTAATAACAGTGATTTCGGATAAAATAAAGCCCACAATAAACAAGTAAAAAGGCAAATATTTTTTAGCTTTATCTAAAGGCGCTACAGTGCTAAGAATAATTTTTTGCGTGATATTAAATATCAAATAGGCAACAACACTTGCTGCACAAGGACAAATTATCCAACTTAACCCAATATTGCCAATGGATCTCCAATGTATAGCGTGCCATCCTAAAACCAACATACCAAAACCAACAATCGAGCCAATAATAGCGTTAGTCAAAGAAACAGGAATGCCGAAATGGCTGGCGGTGGCAATCCAGACGCTACTGGCAAGCAAGGCTGCTAACATACCATAAACCAGAATTTGTGGAGTATTGACAAGAAGGTCGGTGTTAATGATCCCATTTTGCACAGTAGCAGCTATTTTGTCTCCACCTAGTAAAGCACCCAATAATTCAAAAATTAGAGCAATAACTACAATTTGGCGAACATTTACTGCGCGAGAACCAATAGCTGGACTTAAAATATTGGAAAAATCATTAGCACCAACTCCCCAGGAAAGGAAAATCCCACAAAAGGCAGTTAGTGCTAAAATGATGACTTCGTGACTCATAAAATAATGAAAGAATTATCGTGCCAATAACATTAAAAGCCTGCCGCCAACGCGATGTGCGCGGTCGGTTAATTCTCCACCCCATTCAATTAGTTTATAGAAAAATATTACATCAACAGGAGGAAGATTTTTTTCAATTCCAAATAAAGCTTTACGTGCTTCAGTTTGAATTTTATCAGTATCAGCTTCAATAGCATCAAGTTGTTTAATCATTTCCTGAATAATTTGCATTTCACTACCACCAAAACCAGCTTCAAAAACTTCTTCCAGTTCCTGAATAGTTTTTTTAGCTTGTAGCGCAGCATCAACTGCCCGTTGAAAAATCATAGTAATTTTTGGAGCAATTTCTAGGGGTAATTGCATTTTACGACCAAAAATCAAACCAGCAATATCGCGAGTTTGATTAGCAATGCCATCTTGTGCGGTAAGTAATTCTAAAACATCAGTACGTGATACAGGCATAAAAATGCTTTTTGGTAGATGGGAACGTAAATCGCGTTTAATTACATCTGCTTCTCGTTCCAGTTCAGCAATTTTTTGTTGGTATTGTTCAGCAATAAGCCAATCATTTTTTAATACAGCCTCAAGGAACAGTGGGAGTACCTCAACGCAGCGATGTACTTTGCTCATATGTTCTTGTAATGGTCTGATTGGAGAATGACCGAATAAATTTAACAGATAGGTGGCAGCCATAAAAACCTCAATTGTACCCAGGTCAAAACTCACTCACGCTCGTTTGCCCTGAATTATTCTAAACAAGCCCTTGCAGGGCTTTTTTATTGTATAAATGTTTTTTTACAAATTGTATTAAGCACTCAAAAACCGTAGGTGATTAAAAAATACTGTATTGTTTGATTTAAAAATACAGGGGTTTTAAGTTTTATCAACCTTGCTCCTAACTTTTTGAGATGTTACAAATTGCGAAAATAACACATTGATTTATATAGTAATCGTATTTATATATCCTAATCTTTCATTCCTTAATTCGTCTCTCCCCCACCAGCTGCCGCCACTGCTTGTTGTTGCGCCTCAAACTCTTTTTTCTTTATTGCTACATGATCGATAATAATCCCTACTAAAGATGTCAATTCGTTAGCCGTTGGAATGGACGGGAAAACAGGCGGATACAACGTTGCTGCCTGCATATCTTTAATAAATTCCATAGCGATATTGGCGGCATACTGTTCGGTTTTGCCGAAGGAGCGTTCTACGTATTCGATATATTGATGCGTAGGTTGTTGTAATAAAATAGGTTTGGAGAAATTATCTTTGTCTGTCGTAAGCAAATATTGTTGCAAATAATCCGAAATAGTAAGTTTAGTAAAGATATTTATTTGTCCCTCAGGCGCAACCACTTCTTCTTCTGCCATTGGTTTTGGAATTTCGCGTTTATGATAAGATAATAATGTATTAATACCTCGTTCGATCGGTGATAACTCTTCTTTTTCTTTGAAAAGATTGAGTATACTGCTTGCATCATCATTAGTTGCAATATCAACATCCTGAAATGGGGGTTGCTCTTTACTAACCAATTGTTTGAAACTTTCAAAACCAGCCACCAAAGTGCGTAAAACAGCGTCAGAAGGACAATCCACTTTAACGAACTGGTTGAGGCGAATTTCTTTGATTGGTTGTGGGTTAGCATAGAACATTTTGGCTCGTATAATGCGTGATTTAAAGAAGATGTGCGCTTCGCCTAAGCCCTGTTCTTTTAAATCTTGCAGGTCGATACGAGAACGCTTTTCCAGTTGAGCGCTCTTTGTGTCCATATAGCTACCGGAAATACTGCGGTTATCAGTTTGAAACCCTCCAACATGCGCCACATAAGATTCACCAGCACTTTTCATAAAAAATTCCCATGTTTCCATAGGATCTTCTAATTTCATACAAATTTTTATGTTGGTATTAGCGCCAATAGTGGCAGCTTCCTCTTTGGAAGCTTTTTGTAAGGCTGGTAAATCTTGTCCGGCGAATATAACCGAGAAACCTAAAGATCGAGCTTGCGCTGGTACTATAGCAAAACCAGGTACGGCGTAGTAACCATATTCGTCCAAAATACATAAAAATGGCGAAGTAGCTGTAGTTGGCTTGCGATCAATGATTTTAGAGTAATAACCTTCAACTTCATCACCTAATCCAGCAGCCATACTGACTTTCAGGGAAGCAATTATGATTTTCCCCAAGTTAGCTAATTCATCAGGAGATTTTTCTAAAGCTGGCAAAAGTACAATCAAAATACGTCGATTTAAAAACACATCGCGTAAATCAACTTCAGGCAGATTGGTACGTAAAATATGTCCATAAGTGTCCGCTAAAGAACCAAAAACCCTGGTTAATTGCATGGTGATAAAACCGTGCTGCTCGTAGACTTGTGAAACTTGCTTACCTTTTTTAGCTTTATTGTAACCAGGTAAGTTGATTAAATACATGGTAATAGGTTCCAAGACAACATCAGGCAATCCTTCCAGGCTAACAGGATCTTGATTATCGCGGATGAACAATTTATCTAAAACTATTGATTCTAAACGTTCCAAAATAAAATAATTACGTATGGTATTGGCATCCAATAAAATGTGACCAGCATCACGCATCGCAACTAAAACTTTCATCAACGCTTCAACAAAGGATATGGCACGCCCTTTCCACATATCTCCATCAGCTTTGCCTGAGGATGATTCCATTAAACTTATTACCAATTGAGAAAGCATACTCGAAGAACCACGCGCAAATGGGTTCATGGTATTGGATAGACGTTTTTCTTGCGGACCAATAATATCGCGAGCCCCAGTCATGAAGTTAATGAGGAGCAAATCATCCTCTCGTCCCATCGAACGGCATAAAGAAAAGATTTTGGAAAATAGAGCATTATCGCCTTTTCCATCAACATAAATAAAACCACTACTTTGAATCAAAGCATTATATGCAATGGAGATTAAGGATTCAGTTTTACCACTACCGGTTGTACCAAACATCAGGACGTGAGTACGCATGTCCTCATTGGTAAACCATAATTCCAAATCGTCTTTTTTTTCGTTGCCAAAGTAATAGATCCCAGCAGCCATGCTAGGTTTATTGCTGCCAGGTTCCGGGCTATTGTAGTCTTTCATTTTTGCCCTTTTCGGCAAACGAAATGGCAAAGTTTGTTTTTGAGATATTACGATACAAAAGCTAATAATTCCAAATAGCAAAAGTAAATCGGAAGCAGCGGGCACGACAAAACTGCCTACGGCGAAAGTAATTAAAAGTATGGCAACAGAATTGGGATTTTTGAAAAAATCTCCAAGCTTTTGTTCCATGGTGCGAGTATCACGAATCAGCAAGCTCGAAGCCTGTTCCTGTTCCCGTTCTAACCCGCGTTGTCTTATTGTTGTCATTCCCTTTTAGTCTTCATCTTTAGGTTTATAAAGGATTTCTTTTAAAGCAAAACCCAACCCATTAACAGCTTCGTCAACCATTGGGGTAGTTAAGGGTAGCCCGAGTTTTTTTTCAGCAAGCCAATGAGCAAAAGCTCCAGATATTTCAGCGAATGCCGTTGGTCGCCCAACGTTATTCAGCATATACCACATACGCCTGTCTAAAGTTTTGAGCCAAATAAATTCTGCTGAAGCAAGAACTCCAGCCTCACGTGCTGCAACCAACAACGAAGCCATGACCGTTGTAACATAGGCATGTTTGGCGATGGTGCGTTGAACAGTTTTATTATTTTTATGTTTTTCTATCAGCTCTTTAACACCCGTAAAATTTAATTGACCTGAAGAAGCGGAGGCAGCCAATTGTTCTTCCAACTTGTCAGCAACCTTTTTCTCTCCATCTATCCGAGTTATAAATACCGCAAACAATGCCTGCAAATACATGGGAAGAGCTTCATAGCCTCGCCAACGTGGTCCCAGCTGCAAACCTAAAATACGATAGGCAGCACCGTGAATTAGAGAAATATTATATTGCCCATTTTTTTCCTTTTCTTTTTTAATCAAGCCATACTTTTCACAAAAACGCATAGGATTCAAAGCCATAGCCCATGGTTCCTTATCCAGATTGACATTTACCAAGTCCAATTTTGCGACAGGCATGATCTGTGGCCAATCTTCCTGTTCCGTCAATCTCAATTGTTTAGTGGTGAAAATATTTTTAAAACGCTCTGTTGGGCTTGCAACATAGAGGTAAACAATAAGCAACAAAAGAATTAGCGCAACTGGGTAGCGTAGGTATTGTCCGACATAAGTGCTGAAAGCCACTAAAGTATTGAATTCAACTGGCTCTTTGTTATTGACGGCAAACTCTTGCCAACGATTTAAAATAGCAAGATCAGGGATAGGTAAATGAAACATTAAAGCGGTTTTCTGTGAGAGTTGTATCCAAGAACCAATTGCTACTTTGATAGCAACAATTTCGTAGAATCGCAGCCAACATACAGCTTTTGTGATATAAACTTGACCGTAATACCATATGAGAAGAGTAGCTATGATTATGCTTACGACTATCCATAAAAAATCTAAAGAGGTATCACCACCGCCACCTCCGCCGCCTTGTGGTTCAGATCCGCCTTTTGCCATAGTTTAGCATCCAAGAATTTCAATATTTAGAAATAGAATATTGATTTATAAAGCAATTTCATTCACATGTCTGGAATAATTAATAATTACAAATTGTCGAGTCCTGCGACAACCGTAATTTCACTTCTCGTTAAATTAACTTTCCACGTCTCCTTCATAAACCAAACCAGTATTGTGTACACTATAACGTTTTTTATTAGCATGCACAAATCCAACGATGTTTTGTAAATGCACTGAACCTTCTTTTAATATGAGAAGTTCGTGTCCCAAAGAATCTACTGGAAGAGGGTCTATGGGGATAATATCCGATTCACTGATCAACACTTCTGCGTAAGCATGCCTTTGTATATCAGCTTTCGAACCAATCATTTCTCGAATTTGTTGTTCGCTTTTGTAGGTGGGGCGAGTAACATTATAAATAGCGAGAGTTTTCACCGTATGCAACCAACTTTGTAGATTGGAGCTATCGCTTTGGTATACAGATATATAAACTTTGATAGTTCCAGGAGGAAGTTTTTTCGCAAGTTGTTGGGCAGCAGTTAGTATTGGACCCACATTAGCATTTTGTTCCACCAAATTTTGTGCTTCATCTCTTAATTCACAGATGCGTTTTTTAGCATTTTTTAAAAATAGTGAAGTTTCCCAATTTCCAGCTTTGAGCAAATCACTTAAAATAAAAAAAAGTCTTTCGCTTAAATAGGCACTTGAGGGTAGCTTATTATTACTATTAGATTTTTCTTCTGGAATTGGATTTTTTAAATTATTAATCATAGATATATCGTTTATTTGGCTTTACGAAGCTTCACCTTCATCATCTTCCGCTTCGCTTGCTTTGCCGCCTAGACCTATAGCCAATCCCGACGCCTGTTGTAGAGCTGGTATTTTTCTGATATCGGCAACTATTTTATTTAGTTCGCCTTGGGTTTCACCTATTTTGGGTTCTATTTTTTCAATTTCTGCAATTTTAGCAAGAACATCTTTGCCGGAAAAGCTTCCATCTCCACGTTTAAGTTGCTCCTGGTTTATTTCTTTTACTTTGCGTAAAGTATCCTGAAATTTCTCAAGATCACCTTGGGCTTTTCTGCAAAGAGATAAGATTTGTTTATAAGCAAAAATTTTATCCACATCAAGATCATTGATAGTCGACTGTTCTTTGCTCGTAAGTTGCTTCACTGTATGAAGGTAATTTTCATCACTCGTGAATATATTGCTTCGAATAGATACGGAATGATCTTCTTTTTTATAAGACATTTTTATAAACACTTTATAATTTATAGTGAAAAACAATCAGTTCCCAGTTGTAACCCCACTCGTTTTTAATTACAAGCTAAGATTGCAAGCTAAGAGCTAACTTTATTAATCATACATTAATTCATCTAGTGGCACCCGATTTTTGGATGGGGAAACTTTAATTAACTCCGATACTATGTCTATAATACAGAGTAAGCGTAGCACTGTAGGAGTTACTTCATCAAATTGAACTTTCGTCCCAAGTAAAGCCTTGTCCGTTTCTACAAAACTAGCTCCTATCCCGTAGTTCAAACAAAGGGAGCATAATTGATCCGCTCGTTTGGCTATCGCAGGCAACAGACCAGTTTCGGAAAATACTTCTTCATAACTTACTTGTTTATCATTGAGGGTAAAAGTAACACCCAATGTTTTAGTTATGTTGCAAAGAGTTTTTTTTAAATCAAAAGCCATTTTGAAAAATTTCAAATATTGAATTTTAAATGTATGTGTTTTTCTTAGTAAATTTTAAATCCTAAATTTATATATTCCTTGGTGATTATTATTTTATACTTCAAAAATAATATCGCGAAGCGATTCATTAATTCATAATTTATAATTCCTTAAAGCCACCATGGGTAAGCAGATTTTCTTTTCCCCGCCATAAAAGAGCGAACGAGGCGACCAAAAACTATTACGCTAAAACCAAACCGATTGAGCACTGTAAAAAACAACATAGTTACAACGGCAACAATAAACGTCCATAATGTAATATGCATCAAAAACAAAAGTAATGGAAACGCTGCTTGAGCATCAACTATAAAAAATCGTGCCGATCTTGCTGAATCTCGCCAATGAGCACTTGGGCTTGGGTTTCTTATCATACGTAATCCTGTTACTATATTTTATCGTATAGCTTTTATACGCTTTGCTGATTGAAAAATCAATATTTGCAATTTCAAAACGCAAGCCAAAGACCAGCAACTGATTACATTGGACGCAATATAATTACCACACGACGATTAGCTGCGCGCCCTTCTGCTGTAGCATTACTTACTATAGGGTTACGTTTCCCGAAGCCTTGGGCAAAAATACGATTTTGACCAACTCCTTGAGAAGTTAAAAAGTTACCCACACTTTTAGCGCGTTGTTCAGACAGTACTTGGTTATGAGATGGTGTTCCCGTATTATCAGTATAACCTGAAATTATGATATTGGTTCTGTTGTATTTTTTCAGAACAAATGCCACTGAGGATAATGTTTCGTAGAAAGAGTCATTTATGTCAGCACTATCAGTTTTAAAAGTAACATCTGAAGCCATTCTCAATTGCACACTGTTACCAACTTTCGTCACCTGCACACCAGTACCAACCAAACGTTGCCTTAATTCAACATCAGCATTATCCATAGAGTGCCCGATCATCCCGCCAGTCAAGCCGCCAGCAGCAGCCCCAATTAAAGCACCTTCTTTACCACCTAATAACCCTCCAATAATAGCCCCACCAGCTACACCTATACCAGTACCAATCGCGGCGCCACTAACTTTTTGTTCCCCAGTGTAAGGATTAATAGTTGTGCAACCTGCTAATAAAGAAAGCAGCGCTGTTGCAATAGCTACAACAACAACTTTTTTGCACATAATAATTGTTTTTTTAGATGTTTTTTTTTGCATAATAAAATTTTCCTGAAAATAAATAGGTGCTTTTTTTCTAAAAGAAGAACTTGGCATAATACTAAATTTTAGGCAATATCGCAATATCACACACAAAGAATTACTCATCTTCCATATATTCATCAAAATCTTTCCCTAATGCGTATCTTATTTCTTCACCACGAAATCCTTTATATTTTAAAAAATTGGTTTGTTTAGCACGATCATGAATATCTTTTGGTTGCGTCACGCCAAACTTTTTTTTACGAATATTGACCGCTAATGTTAACCAATCCATTTCCGCATCAATAAATACTTTTTTAATTAAATCCTCACTAATTCCACGTATCCGTAATTCAGCATGAATATGCAAAGGACCAAAACCGCGTTTAAAGCGTGACCTTGTATAGTTTTCAGCAAATCGCTCTTCGTTTTGCAAACCTTCCTTGGCTAAAACATCTAAAGTAATATTGATTTCATCAAGATTATAGCCACGTTGCAAAAGTTTGCGTTGCATTTCCACACGCGAATGCTCACGTCTTGCGAGCAAATTCAAAGCGGAAACGCGAATATTTTGCTCCATAGGTTATGCATTTTCACTACTTGTGTTTTTGCAATCACAGATCCCACAAATTCGTAGTCACAAGCTTTAGCATACGTATATTTTATCCGTGTGTAAAATATAGCGCAGACTAAAGTCTGCGGCTACGGTCTGCGGCTACAGTCTACGACTACGATTCTTCTGTAACAACCGGTGCGCCAGCAATTACTTTAGTGAGCAATTTATCGCGTATTTGTTTTTCCAAAGCTTTCGCCATTTCTGGGTGCTCCCTAAGATACATTTTGGCATTATCTTTACCTTGCCCAATACGTTCACCGTTGTAGGCATACCAAGAACCAGATTTTTCCACAAAATTATTAGCAACACCAAGATCGACCAACTCACCTTCTTTAGATATACCCTCACCATAAAGAATTTCAAAATCTGCTACTTTGAAAGGTGGAGCAACTTTATTTTTAACCACTTTAACGCGAGTTTCATTGCCAATTACTTCCTCACCTTTTTTGATAGCACCTGTACGACGAATATCTAAGCGTACAGAGGCATAAAATTTCAAAGCGTTACCACCTGTAGTTGTTTCTGGGCTACCAAACATAACACCAATTTTCATACGAATTTGGTTAATGAAAATCATCATAGTATTGGAGCGCTTCAAATTACCCGTTAGTTTACGTAATGCCTGCGACATCAAACGCGCTTGTAAACCCATATGCTGATCCCCCATTTCACCCTCGATTTCAGCCTTAGGAACCAAGGCGGCAACTGAGTCTATAACGATAACATCGACCGCACCGGAGCGGACGAGCATATCAGCGATTTCTAAAGCTTGCTCACCCGTATCAGGTTGAGAAATAAGCAGTTCTTTGACGTTAACGCCAAGTTTTTCGGCATATTCAGGGTCTAAGGCATGTTCGGCGTCGATAAAGGCAGCTGTACCGCCAATTTTTTGGCATTCAGCAATAACCTGTAAAGTCAGCGTAGTTTTACCAGATGATTCAGGACCGTAGATTTCAACAACTCTGCCGCGTGGTAATCCACCAACTCCAAGAGCAGCATCTAAACTAAGAGATCCAGTAGAAATAGTAGCAACTGGAATGATAGCAGAATCCCCCATGCGCATAACAGAACCTTTACCAAATTGACGTTCGATTTGTGATAAAGCAGCACTTAAAGCTTTGTTACGATTTTCATCCATACGATGTTACCTCTTTTTGGAAATTTTTAATGTTGAATTAGCGAATCACTACGCAATAATGATCAAAACTACCTTTGATAGTAGATATGTAAATATTATTTACTTACAAAGCAATATATTAAAAAAATAAAAAATTCATTGCATATACAATTTATATTTATCTCTTAAATATGCTTACAGCACATTATTACATAAATTTGTTTGATACAATACCGTAGTTAAGAAATTTTGAATTAATGAGTTAGGAAAAGGTAGTAATTGAGACCAAGTGCTGATAGGAAGAAATAAAAAAACATCATGCACTAAGGAAGTTTTTATGTGAATTAAATTACCACATAAATAAATATCTTATCCTTGGAAAATGTAACTTTTCAAATCAAAAACTATGGGGAATTTTAAAATACGGTATTGTTAGAATGAAAAAATTGCTGTATTTTTTGGGGTGGGACGGTGGGATGCACTGAGCCTTCCCCACCCTGCCACCCGAATTAGAATACAGGAATTTTTAGGTTTATCAATACGGTGATTTGAAATTTTACCTGATCTTACCCTAACTTTTTGAGCACTTATCTAGGAAATTTAAAATTCCCAAGCGTTTAATTACTTTTTATAGTTTTCTCTTCACCAGCACCGTCTTGTAGACTTCAATCTGATCACCAACTTTGATGTCGTTGTAGTTTTTGATACCCATACCACAATCCATACCGGCACGTGCTTCGCTAATATCATCCTTGAAACGACGTAATGATTCTAATTCACCACTATATATAACAACGTGGTCACGCAAAACACGCGCCAAACTGTTGCGTTTAATTGCACCCTCAATAACCATACAACCCGCAATTGAACCAAACTTGGAGGAACGGAAAACTTCACGAACCTCCGCAAGACCCAAAATCTGCTCTTCAATAGTTGGGGCAAGCATACCACTCATCGCAGCTCTAATATCATCAACCAATTGATAAATGATGCTGTAATAGCGCAACTCAACACCATCTTTTTCTGCCACACGACGCGCTGTAGCATCGGCACGAACGTTAAATCCTATGATAACTCCATGTGAAGCCATAGCTAAATTAACATCTGACTCGTTGATTCCACCAACACCACTGGCAACAATTTTAATTTTCACCTCATTGGTAGAAAGTTTATTTAACGTATCATTGATAGCTTCCACTGACCCTTGCACATCACCTTTTATAATCACATTCAGCGTCTTAACTCCATCTTCTTCCATACGCGAAAAAATATTCTCTAATTTTGCTGTTTGCTGTCTGGCAAGTTTCACTTCACGGTATTTACCCTGTCTAAATAATGCTACCTCACGAGCTTTCCTTTCATCCACAACAACAATAGCTTCATCACCTGCCGCTGGAGCACCAGACAAACCTAACACTTCCACGGGTATTGATGGTCCTGCTTCAGTAGTCCTAATCCCATTATCACCAATCATGCTGCGCACACGACCATAGTGTAAACCAGCTAACAAAATATCTCCTGAACGTAAAGTGCCACTCTGCACTAAAACCGTCGCAACTGGTCCTAAACCCTTATCTAGACGTGACTCGATAACCACACCATGAGCAGTACAAGCAGTTGGGGCTTTTAACTCTAAAACTTCTGCTAAAACCAAAACAGAATCAAGCAACTTATCAACACCAGTTCCAATCTTTGCAGAAATTGGCTGAAACATAGTGTCCCCACCCCATTCTTCAGCTACAACTTCATATTTAAGCAATTCATTTCTAACACGCTCAGGATCAGCATCAGGTTTATCTATTTTATTAACCGCAACAATCATTGGAACCTTAGCCGCTCTAGCATGATGTATGGCTTCAATAGTTTGTGGCATAACACCATCATCGGCTGCGACAACAAGAATAATAATATCGGTAACTTTTGCACCGCGAGCACGCATTGCAGTAAAAGCTTCGTGACCTGGTGTATCTAAAAAAGTTATCATACCGCGTTCGGTGTTGACATGATAGGCACCAATATGTTGCGTAATACCGCCAGCCTCCGAAGCCGTAACTTTGGTACGGCGAATATAGTCGAGCAAAGAAGTTTTACCATGATCAACATGCCCCATGATAGTAACAACAGGGGCTCTAAAAACCGATTCAGCAGCACTAGCTCCTCTTGCTATTTGCAAACCTTCCTCAAGTGCGTTTTCTTTTAATGGCTTAGCGATATGCCCCATTTCCTCAACAACTAACGTAGCTGTATCCTGATCGATAACTTGATTAATCGTAACCATCGCTCCCATTTTCATAAGATGCTTAATTACTTCCGTAGCTTTCACCGCCATTTTTTGCGCTAGCTCCGAAACGGTGATCGTTTCAGGAATACTCACTTCACGTATAATAGGCGCAACAGGCTGTTTTTGTACTTGCTGCTGAGCATATCCTCTATTATCTTTCGAGCGATGATCTTTAGATTTAGCTGGATGGGCGTGATAAGAAGTGGGTTTTGTTACTTTTTTAAAAACGTACTTTTCTACTTTTGGCGCTATTTCTTTATCTTTCTTTTCAACACGTTCTGCTGGCTTTTCTTCCTTAACCTCTTTTTTCACTTCCTCTTGTTTTATTTTCTCAACAGAAACTCCTTGCTCTATAGATTTTTCTGTTTGAGCTTTTACAGTGGAAGTAACTGCCTTAGCTTCCAAAGCTTCCTGGCGTTTTTTTTCCAAAGCAAGCTGTTTCTCCTCTAACTCTTTTTGCAACAGCTCCTGCTCCAAACGCAATTTTTCCTTTTCTGCCTGCTTGCGCAATTTCTCAGCTTTTTCTTCTTCAGCACGACGTTTTGCTTCTGCTAACTCACTATCCACATCATAGGTACGTTTTTTACGCACCTGAACAGTAATAGTCTTGGATGAGCCAGATGATAAAGCTTCGCTTGGAGTTTTGCGACGTAAGGTAATTTTTTTCGCGCCGCCAGCATCACTTGGGACACTACTTACTTTCAAATATTCGATGAGCGATTGTTTTTGCTCTTCCGTAATACTTTCTGATGTATCTTTTATTGATATGTTGGCATCGCGCAACTTAGCAAGCAACTGTTCAGCTGGAATACCGACTACTTTAGCTAATTGTTCGACTGTAATTTTGCTCATAATTATCCAAGATATGCAAATAATATTGCTTTATAAATCAACATGTTATTCTTAAACCTTTAAAAATAACGGAAAACACCGTACAGCCCGTAGCCGCAGACTTACGCATACCAAATCAATTATCAAACCAGATTTTCCTCGCTGTCATAATCAGTTTAGCCGCCTGCTTTTTGTCTAACTCTTCTATATCACTAAGATCATCAACCGCCTGATCAGCCAAATCTTCACGCGTAACAATACCTCGTCCGGCTAAAACATAAGCCAAATGCCTGGACATCCCTTCCATTTCCAAAAGATCTGCAGCTGGTTCAGCAGCTCCAACCTCGATTTTGCTGGTCAAAGCCTGCTTTAATAAAGCGTTATGTGCACGACCACGTATTTCCGCAACCAATTCTTTGTCAAATCCTTCAATTGCCAACATTTCCTTTTCCGGTACATAAGCAACATCTTCTAAAGTCTTAAATCCTTCCTGCACCAAAACTTTTGCCAAATCTTCATCCACATCCAAAAATTCTATAAAAAGATCAACACCCTTTTTACCTTCATCAACACTTTTCTTGGCTATGTCGGCTTCAGTCAAAACATTCAATTTCCAGCCTGATAACTCACTTGCCAAACGAACATTTTGCCCACTACGTCCAATCGCTAAAGCAAGTTGATCTTCCCTTACTCCAATATCCATGCTTTTTTTAGCTTCATCCACCACAATAGAAGATATTTCAGCAGGAGCCATAGCGTTTACAACTAACTGAGCAGGATTATCATCCCAAAGAACGATATCAATACGCTCTCCCCCAAGCTCGTTAGAAACAGTTTGCACACGAGAACCTCGAATACCAATACAAGCACCTATCGGATCAATCCTACCATCATTGGTTTTAACGGCAATTTTTGCACGCGAACCAGGGTCTCTTGCAGCTGCTTTGATCTCGATAACTTCCTCGCCAATTTCAGGAACCTCTATTTTGAACAATTCCACTAACATCGCTTTATGCGTACGACTAAGGGACAGCAAAGGACCTTTATCGTCATCATTTAAAGCATATAAAATACCACGCGCACGATCGCCATTTCTGATTTCATCGTGTGGAATCATTGAGTCCTTGGTAAGGATCGCCTCAACATTACCGCCCATATCAAGCAAAATATAATCACGAGTGACTTTTTTCACCACTCCCGACAATAAAGAACCAATTTTGTCATGGTAAGATTTAGCGGTTTCTGCGCGCTCTGCATGGCGAATTTCACGTACAATAACTTGTTTCGCCTGTTGTGCAGCAATTCGACCAAATTTTTCTGATTCAACTTTTTCTTCAACAACATCACCCACTTCTAACTCAGAATCATTTTCCAAAGCTTGGCTTAGCACTATTTGCTTCCCTGGCTCCTCTATCTCAGCCTCATTCTCTATTACCGTCCACCTGCGAAAAGTTTCGTAATCACCACTATTTCTATCGATTGCGACTCTAATATCAACTGGTTCTGGATAGCGTTTAGCCGTAACAGCCTCTAAAGCTTTTTCAATAGCCCGAAAGATGATTTCTTTTTCTACGCCTTTCTCGTTAGCGATCGAATCAGCTACTAATAATATTTCCTTACTCATAAAACTAACCTCTTAATTTCTATGATTTCGTAGTCACAGGTCTTACCTGCGTTCTATGATTTCTTAGCCGCAAGCCTTTAGCCTGCGTTACAACCTTTCACTTTTTAGCTAGTGACGGTACCAAATTTGTTCTTTCTATTTTATCAAATGTAAAATCAACCTTTTCCCCATCAACATCCACGCAAATTTCGCCATCTGTAACTGCAACTAGCTTACCAACATAATTACGACGCTCCCCTGGTGCTGAAGCAATAAGCCTTACATGCACATTTTTACCGATCAGACGCTTATACTGATCAACGGTAAACAAAGTTCTATCTAACCCAGGAGACGAAACTTCTAAATTATACTTAACATTAATCGGATCTTCCACATCCAAAAGCCCGCTAATCTGGTGGCTGATACGACCGCAATCATCCAGCGTCACTCCTGCTTCCGCTTCAATGTAAACACTCAGGATATTTCCCGCTGAAGTTGGCTTTAATTCGATTCCCCAAAGCTCATACCCCATGGCATTCACTACTGGAATAATCAAATCATCTAATTTTTTGCGTAATTCTTTATTCATAAATTTTTTTGGATATAAAAAATGGGCACTCGGCCCACTCTATATTTCAATCCCAACATTTGGTAGCGGGGGCAGGATTTGAACCTACGACCTTCGGGTTATGAGCCCGACGAGCTACCAGGCTGCTCCACCCCGCAACAACTCAAACTTAAATTACATGCATCTCTGGTATGATGCGCTCTTGAGTACGATATTTAATGGTGCAAATTTACATAAACCATCCATCTTAACAATTTCAATCTAATTAAAACTTGTTGTATTGTAACGAAAAAATATTAAAAAATCAAACAGTTTGAAAACTTTCAAGTTACGCCCTAAGAATCGATACTTTATCGTTAAAAAGTAGTTAAAAATCAACCAATCATAAAAACTCACATCCTTCATAAATATCAAAAAATGAGATCACCACCTACCCCAACTTCGTTTTAGAAAAAAATTAGTTTCACAATACCGTAAAAACTACGATATTGCGCTAAAAAAAATTACACTCTATACTGAAGCTGGGGCGGGAGAGGAGTCCCAAATCTGAAACTTCCATCAACAAAAAGAAAACATTCACCTTTAAAGGTTAACCACATAAAAGATAACCAGCTTAAGATTATAATTAATCAGTCAACTTCAATGATAACCACTACCATTTTATGCAAATATAATTACTATATTTTTCAACATGTTATTCCAGTAAACTTAAAAAATTACCCGCAATTAAATCCATGAAAAAAACCACACAAAACAATAAAAGGATTATTTTCACCGGAGGCGGATCGGCAGGTCATGTCACTCCGAATTTGGCACTAATTGCCGAATTAAAAAAAGAAGGTTGGAAAATATTTTACATAGGATCAAAAAACGGACAAGAAAAACATATTGTACAAAAAATTAAAATTCCCTATTTCTCTATTCCAACAGGTAAACTACGCCGTTATTTCAGCTGGCAGAATTTTATCGATCCTTTAAAGATATTCTTTGGTATTATAAATGCTTATTTTTTGTGCTGGAAAATACGCCCTCATATGGTTTTTTCCAAAGGCGGTTTTGTGGCTTTCCCAGTTGTTGTTGCCGCTTGGGCGTATCGTATTCCTGTCATCGTTCACGAATCTGATTACTCGCCGGGTCTTGCCAATCGCTTAAGCTTTCCTTTTGCAAGCAAAATCTGTTTTACCTTTGAGGACACAAAAAAATATATCAACCCAAAGTATAAAAACAAATTAGTTTGGAGCGGCACACCGATTCGTCCTGAATTATTCAAAGGTGATGCCGCTTTGGGAAGAAAAATTTGCGGTTTTACTAACGACAAAAAAGTAATATTCGTGCAAGGCGGTGGCTTAGGAGCTGATGATGTTAATAAACTTATTCGTGAATTATTACCAGCATTACAAAAAGACTTTCAAATTGTACACAGTTGCGGGAAAGGAAAAATCGACTATAATTTTGATGAATTTCCAGATTACCATCAATCCGAATATTTTCACGAGGAATTGCCACACATTTTAGCCTGCTCCGATCTAGTAATTTCAAGAGCCGGAGCGAATTCCGTTCACGAACTGCTTGCGCTTAAAAAACCCCATCTTTTACTACCTTTATCCCAAAAATCCAGCCGCGGTGACCAATTGTTAAATGCACAGCATTATGCAAATTTGGGGCTAAGCGCAGTTATTTATCCAGAAGATTTAAATATCAAGACTTTACAAGAAAAAATCTATGACTTAAGTAATGACCTGGCAAATTGCCAAAAAGCATTATTGCAATATCAAATGCCAAATGGAGTTAAAATTATTTGCTCCTTGATAAAGCTCGATTTGAAAAAAGAATTGAAGCTTTAACTTAAAAGCAAAAAAAGCATTTACTCAACTTGAGGATGAAGCCCCTGGTTGACTTGGGAATGGAGCCACTTGTGCAATTACTGACGATGAGCTAATTTGTTTACGGAGCCTACTCATCATTTTCTTCACCGCAGCAACTTTAATATAAACTTTAACTTCTTTACTTGCTTCTTGAGGAACAATAATATAATCCGAATCCATCATATCCCCTTTACTTGTCATTGGTTGCAATTGTAATTTTTTCTTAAATATGTCATATAACGATGATAAAAAACTTCCGTCCAACAACTCTTCATTTGTTCTCTCATAAATAACTGTATAATATGCTAAACGCAAAATTGGAAAAAGATAACACGTATCGCTAAATTTACCCTTTATTTTATCCTTATTCAGACTGGTTGTTGTTTTCAGAATGGAAATTAAAAAAAGACAATCGCTACTTACTTCTACTTTTCTTACCTGTCTTTGAGCGTCCAGCAAAGGAGTCTGCTCAGGTGCCTTTTTACCACAACAAAAAAAATTACAAAAACACATATTTACCTCTAGAAATTATTTGGGCTTTAATGTTATTAAAACATAATAATTAACGCGATTCTCAACTTTTTATGTAGTAAATTGAACGACATAGCTTTCTAGTGTAATTTAATTTTTTTCAACAAAATAATTTA
>MGXG01000001.1 GCA_001801285.1 Gammaproteobacteria bacterium GWE2_37_16 | reverse complement strand
GATTATGTTATATGGAATCAGGTGATGTAATTATAAAATAGGATAATACCACAAAAAAGTGTGAATAAATATTTTTTATTCTTTAACTTCTTGATTTTAAAAGAAATTTAATTTACATAAAAGGGGGTGTAAACGTATAGCGCGTTTTTTCTAAAAAAGGAGATTGTGTTCGAGTTTTTGCTAAATGCGATGGGGTTTGATTTATCTGCAAAATACGGTATTTACGGATGATGAGATTTGTGTTTAAAATGAGCTGGGGAGGGGGATGATTATCTTCTGTACCAGATTTTATAATAGTTATTGCAGTTTTTTTATTGATTAGGAATTTACAAAACATCCTATGACAAGTTCAAAAATCGAGAAAAAGTTATTACATTACACTGGCAAAGCCATCGCTGATTTTAATATGATTCAGACTGGCGATTGCGTTTTAGTTTGTTTGTCTGGTGGTAAAGATTCTTTTACATTGTTGAAAATATTGCACCTTTTACAAAAGCGTACCAATAATAAGTTTACCGTTTCTGCTTTTACTTTGAATCAGTTACAACCCGGTTGGATGGATAGTAAATTGCGCGAGTGGCTTGTTACGAATGGCATTCCTTTTGAAATTTGGGAGCGCGATACTTTTTCGATTGTAGTCGAGAAAACTAAACCGGGTAAAACTTTTTGTTCTCTTTGTTCACGCTTGCGACGTGGTATTATTTATCGCTATGCCAAAGAAAAAGGATTTAAAAAAATAGCTTTGGGTCATCATCGCGATGATTTGATTGAATCGTTGTTAATGTCGGTTTTATATAGTGGAGAAATTCGTTCGCAACCACCAAAATTACTAACCGATGATAAAAGACATATAGTGATTCGCCCGCTTGCTTATTGTCAGGAACAGGACATTATTAAATACGCAGCAGAACAGAATTTCCCGACTATTCCTTGTGGTGCTTGTAGTAATCAAAAAAACTCTACTCGCGCCGATGTGAAAGCGTTGATTAAACAATTGGCGGCGAAAAATCCCAAAGTACCAAGTAATATGCTGCATGCTTTGCAAGGAGTGAGAGCGAGTCAGTTAATGGATCAAAACTTGTGGGATTATAAAAATTTGGAGAATTTATGCATTACAAAAAAGATTTAAAAAAAATAAAACCAGCGGTTATATATTCAGAAAAAGATTGGCTGATGTCGCATATCATGCTTAATCTTGCTGTTGAGGAAATTCTCAAAAGAGTCAAGCTTGATCGCAGTTATGATATTCCGTATCTTGCTGGCTACAGCAAAGATGGTAAAACGATTTATATCGATCGGCACATGCCTGAATCTTTTATTTCTTTGGGATGTGTTATACAAACTGATCGTTTTTTGATTTTACATGAAACGGTAGAGAAAACTCTGATAGATAAATTGAAGTTGCGTTATCAATTTGCTCACCAAATAGCGTTACGTGCTGAGCAATCTGCTGTGCGCGCTGATAAAATTTCCTGGAGAGAATACGATCGTTTTACGCAAAGATACGTTAAAGAAATTGGCAGCGAAGAATTACTGCGTGTGCCATCTGATTTGGATACCCGACCATATCGGGATGAGCATGACAAAGAATTATTGGCAAAGATTGAGCAGGTAATACATGAGCAATTGTTGAATGATAATGCCAAGAACGGAGCTGTTGAGAAGGATAAGGTGGTCGAGGGAAAAAAGTAATTCTTGGCGAAAAGTAAAGTACGCGCAAGCCCGTAGCCGCAAGCTCGTAGCCGCAAGCTTTAGCTTGCGAGACTGAATCGGCGCGAATTTCGTTTTCGTTGATATTAATTTTATTTCTGATTTTTCGGTTTTTTGTATTTATTCGATATTGCGCAAAGCCAAGAACATGCTGGTTATCTTCTGCGCAGGTTAAAACCTGCGACCACGGTATCTTTGAGGTTTTCCTATCGTTTTTGAGTAGTTATATCGGTCAGTTACAATTTTATTTTACAGAGCAGTTTAATTTACATATTTGGTGATTTTATTTTTATATACTCTTCGCATTTTGGTTTTATGATCGGCTCCTGCCCATCATCCTTCGGACTGGCTGCGCCATTGAAAATTTCTCATTCCTGAAATTTTTCCCGCGTTGTTGGCTTTCTCGCTCGTTTGAGTCATGTATGTCCAATACACTCCTCAAACTCGACTCGTTGCCGCCTAGCGGAAAATCCAAACTGCTCGAGTCTATTTGTGCTAACCCTGAAAACCTGTTTTCGTTTAGTATATTATGAATAATTTAAAAGGCAAAAAAATAATCTTAGGCGTGACTGGTGGCATTGCTGCGTATAAAACTTGTGAATTAATTCGGTTGCTGGTGAAAAATGGCGCAGAAGTTAGGGTTGTCATGACTGAATCAGCTCAGGAATTTATCACACCATTAACTTTGGAAACGCTTGCTAAAAATAAAGTTTATACTACAACATTTGAGAAGCAACGTGTTGAAAAGATCGAACACATATCACTAGCCAACTGGGGTGATTGTATTTTAATCGCTCCGGCAACGGCTAATATCATCGCCAAAATAACTCATGGTATTGCTGATGATTTATTGTCGACAATGTGTTTAGCTACCCCAGTATCTATACCCATACTGATTGCTCCAGCTATGAATGCTATGATGTGGTCGAACGAGGCAACGCAAGATAATATTCAGATACTAAAATTAAGAAAAAATATTCGCATATTTGGTCCGGGAGAAGGTCTGCTGGCTTGTGGTGTAATCGGTGCTGGAAGAATGTTGGAGCCAGGTGAATTAGCCGCAATGACAGCAGGAGTTTTTGTAGAACCATTGTTTTTAGGTAAAAAAATTATTGTTACAGCAGGACCAACGAGAGAACGGATTGATCCAGTACGCTTTATTAGTAACGATAGCTCAGGTAAAATGGGTTATGCCATTGCTGAAGCTGCATCCAACTTGGGAGCGGAAGTGATTTTAATTAGCGGTCCAACAGAAATTGCAGCGCCTAAGAATGTAAAGAAAATTGATATTATAACTGCAGAAGAAATGAATGCAGCGGTTATGAACAATATAGAAGGATGCGATGTTTTTGTAGCGGCGGCGGCAGTTGCAGATTATCGCGTCGAGCAGGTTAATGCACAAAAAATCAAGAAAAATGAAAATAATCAAAATCTTATGCTTTCGTTAGTGAGAAATCCTGATATTTTAGCGAATGTTGCTTGCCTTAAGCATCCGCCATTAACAGTGGGTTTTGCAGCTGAAACAGAAAATGTTATCGTGAATGCCAAACAAAAATTAGCAAGTAAAAAAATCGATATCATAGCTGCCAATTTAGTTGGAGATGGCATTGGTTTTAATAATGATCAAAATGCTTTAACGGTTTTGACTAGGTTAGGCGAATCTTTTGAAATTCCAGAGCAGTCTAAATCTTCATTGGCTTATGAGTTAATGCGTATTGTGGCGGATTTTTCGGTTTTAAATTAAAGAGTTGTCAATTACGCGTAATTTAGCTACAATGCAATCCCCGTTAATGTTAGTGTAGGGAAGCTTTACCTGTTTATTCGTAATAATAAACAATTTATAAATCAAGAACATTTATTAAAATGTGGAGCAAAAATGAGTACTTATAGTGCTAAACCCAAAGACGTACAGCCGTCTTGGTATGTGGTTGATGCTAAAGATAAAAATTTAGGCAGGTTATCGTCCTTTGTTGCCCAGCGTTTGCGTGGTAAACATAACCCTTTATTCTCCCCACATGTAGATACGGGGGATTATATAATAATAATTAACGCTGAGAAAATACACGTTACCGGGAAAAAAGCTACCGATAAGATGTATCATAGTTATACTGGTTATCAGGGTGGTTTGAAAACTATTTCTTTTGAGAAGTTGTTGATAAAAGCTCCTGAACGTATTATTCAATTTGCAATCAAAGGTATGTTGCCAAAAGGTCCATTGGGTAGAAAAATATATAGCAAATTGCATGTTTATGCTGGAACAGAGCATCCACACATATCTCAGCAACCAAAAGTTTTAGAAATTGAGGAATAAAAGTATGGCAGAAGCGGCTATCAAAATTAAAAAGAGTAAAACCAAAGCTAAATTAACGAAAGTTAGTCAAACGCTTACTACTGGTCGACGTAAAACGGCAATAGCTCGCGTATTCATGCGCGAAGGTAAAGGTTTAATTACCGTTAATGGTAAATCATTGGATAAATATTTTGCACGCGAAACTTCGCGCATGATGGTTCGTCAACCATTGGAAGTGATGAATTTAGCAGATAAATTTGATATTAAAGCTACTGTATGCGGTGGTGGTAACACAGGGCAGGCTGGCGCTGTTCGTTTAGGTATTGCGCGTGCTTTAGTGCAGTATGATGAACAAGGTCATCCTGAGGCTGGTGTTGTGACATTGATTGCTGGTAGCGAAATTGCTCCCGGCACCAAAACGCCACTTACGACACGTAAAATTTTACGTAAAGCCAAGTTATTAACTCGTGATCCTCGGGTTGTCGAACGTAAAAAAGTTGGTCATCATAAAGCACGTAAGAGCTTACAGTTCTCGAAACGTTAATTTTAAACCACTTTTCTATATTTTTTTCTGAAAAACCAGATAGACCCGAGTATTTGAATTTAGCGGCTAGGCGGCAAGGAGTGAGCGACAGGAGTGTACTTCCTGTACATGACTGTTGCGAGCGACGTAGCCAACAACGCCGAAAATTTAAATACGAAGGGTGTATTTTGGGGGATCGTCTAGCGGTAAGACTACGGACTCTGACTCCGTCAACCTAGGTTCGATTCCTAGTCCCCCAGCCAGTGGAATGATTGGAAGTTATTAATTTTTGATTTTTTCCACCATACTCGTCGTCGAAAATCCTTCAACAAACGGTATAATTATAACTTCTCCACCTTGTTGCATGACAAAATCCGCGCCGGCGATTGCGTTTATTTCATAATCACCGCCTTTAACCAAGATATCTGGTGAAATGGCTTCAATGAGACGTGCGGGTGTCTCTTCAGAAAATGGGACAACCCAGTCAATATCACGTAAAGCTGCTAAAACCAACATGCGTTGCGGCAAAGAATTAATCGGGCGTGTCGGTCCTTTTAGTTTGATGACGGAAGCATCATCATTTACCGCTACAATCAATCTGTGTCCTAAAGCTTTAGCTTGTTCAAGATAAGTTATATGTCCTGCATGTAAAATATCAAAACAACCATTAGTCATAACGATTTTTTCGCCACGCGCTTTAGCGTCTTGCACTTCTTCCAATAATTGTTCTTCAGTTAAAATACCAGCTTCGGGAGTTTGTTGTTGTCTTTGCATTGCGCGACGTAACTCGGCCGGTGAGACGGTGGCGGCACCTAGTTTACGTACCACGATTCCAGCGGCAGTATTGGCAAGCGTTACAGCATCATCTAAACCACAACCGGCTGCTAAAGCTGTGCCTAAAGTTGCGATTACGGTGTCGCCAGCTCCTGTAACATCATAAACTTCACGGGCTTTAGCTGGTAAATGCAAAGGAGGATTTCCTTCGCTGATTAAGCTCATACCATGTTCGCCGCGCGTTACAAGAATCGCGAAAAAATCATGAGTTTGGCGCAATTGCTCGGCTTTTTGTACTAAATCATCTTCACTCTGACAAGATCCAGCTACAGCTTCAAATTCTTCTAAATTTGGCGTGATTAATGTTGCACCAGCATAAATACTAAAATCACGACTTTTCGGATCAACCAATACAGGGATATCTTTGGAGCGTGCTAACTGAATCAAATTTTGCATATCAGTTAAAGTGCCTTTGCCATAATCCGATAAAATAACTATATCGGTGTTATCCAGATGAGATTGATAAATGCCAGTTAACTCTTGTAATTGGGTATTATCATGATGAAATTTTTCTTCAAAATCCAATCGAATCATTTGTTGACCACGACTCACGAT